>NZ_DATNPA010000037.1:0-13119 GCF_036703385.1 Allocoleopsis sp.
ATGCCTTTCAAGAGTTCTGAGCCATTTCCCAGTATGTAGATTCCAGAGTTTAATGGTTCTGTCCGAACTCCCACTGACAAGAGTTCGCCCATCCGGGCTGATAGCAAGGCAGCGAACTATGCCGCCTGAATGCCCAACGAGTGTTTTGCTCAATTCCCCAGTGTGCAGATTCCAGAATTTGATGATTTTGTCCTGACTCGCACTAACAATGATGTGTCCATCCGGGCTGATGGCTATGCAATTAATCGACCTTGAATGCCCTTGAAGAGTTCTGATCAGTTCCCCGGTGTGCAGATTCCAGAGTTTGATGGTTCTGTTCTCAGTACTGACAATGATGTGCCCATCCGGGCTGATGGCTACGCACCCAGCTATACTTGAATGGTTCTCATTAAAATAAGGTAGCATCTCAAAAAGTCGCCAGGGATTATACTCTCGTAAGGTCTGTTTAACTCTTAGCTCTGCCCTTTTCCGCAGTATTCGATATGCAGCCTGCTCTACCTGCAAAGATTCATTCTGCAACGCCCCAATCACCAAGTCTAAGCCTGCTTCCCCATACTTCAGCGCCTCGGAGAGTGCAGCAATTCGTTGCTCTTCCACTCCACTCATCAAGCGACTCCTAACACCTTCCAGCCCTCCCAAAATCACACCGCCAAGTGGGGGTGGGGCTTGAGAGCCTTTTACGACATCATATTCTCTAGGCTGATTGGAATTGTCTGCCATTGCACCTTTACCTCTGCACTATTACCAGTGTTAGCGATCGCGCAAGCCAACAGAGCGCTGCTTTGAGCTTTTGCACACCTTCTACCAACCAAAATTCTACTCCTCCTACGGAAGGCACAGGCAGCAGCACTACGAAAGCTGGCGCGGACACCATGTACCCCTGCCCTAAATTCCCGTGTCTACCTATATCCCTGAAAGCCTAAAGACTCAAATTGAAGAGTGCGATCGCTCCTTTAGCAAATTAATCTTCTAACTGAGAGTGTCTGGACTCGATACTTCACCCATTTACTGCTTACGAAAATGCCATACAGTGAATTCACTTTATCCAGAGTTAAGAAACAATTTAATTTAACGACTTCTGAAGATATTGATATTTTTGCAGCAGTACCAGAGTTAGAATGTAGTCAATATTTAGCAGAAACTCTTCGCTATAATGTCCCCTTAGCTCTCGCTAGTAATAGTGAAAAAGCTCGGTCTGAAATGATTATCGCCCCAATCTTAATCGAGGTTAGAAAGCAATTACAATCTCAATTCAGTCTATTTTCAGGCATCGATTTTAATGTAGATTCAGAAAAAGGCTTGACTGGGTTTTGTGACTTCATCATTAGTAGTAGCTCGGAACGGCTTTTTGTTAGTGCGCCAGTGATGATGCTGGTAGAAGCCAAAAAGGAAGATATTATGGCTGGACTGGGGCAATGTGTAGCGGAAATGGTAGCGGCTCAGATATTTAATGAACGTGAGGGAAATAAGATTCCGGTAGTTTATGGGACTGTGACTTCAGGAACGAACTGGAAATTTTTAAAGCTAGAAGGGAAAGTAGTTGAGATTGATTTGATTGAGTATTACCTGACAGATGTGAATAAAATTCTAGGAATTTTAGCGAGTGGCGTTGGAAGAAGTTGATAGTTAGGTGTGTCTGTAGGGGAGCGATCGCAGATTCTATCGTGTCGAGAATCGAACATGACTGGTTTGGCGATCGGGTATCATCCAGCGAATTCCAAGGAAATATGCACAGTGATGAGATTCCCTGACTGTGCGATCGCTCTAGTACAGCGCGGCGAAAATAACCCACCAGTTCAAAAAGGTTAAAAAGCTTACTGTACAAGCTTTCTTACCTTCTGCCTTCTTGCACTAGAGTATAGAGCTGAGGCGCAATCCTTTTATCAAGCCTATTCAAAAGGTTTCGTTTCCAGTTGGCTCTTGGTAAGCAAGACCTCGCTTTTGATAGCGATAGGAGGCGACAACGGGATAAACAACACCGCGTAGCCGATTTATACAACCAACCGGACGATGGACCCAAAGACCATTCCAGGGAGAAAAGCGCAGGTTTTCACAGAAATCGTATTGTTTTTCAAAATTAATGATCTGATGCTTGACGGTGAGACGACCGACTGTGAAGAAGGGTGATTCGCTTTCCTTCCAGGTAATCGTGGCATCGTCAATAGACATCTTTGGGCTGGTTTGGAACTGAATCCCAAAGTCCCAACAGTATTGGGCATCCGGTTTTGCAAGAGCTTGAATTAGGTCATCCCGGTAGTAATTGTCGGGTTGATTAGGATCTAAGCCGAGTGCTTTGGCGCGATCGATAAAGGGAAGTTTAGGCATTCCTGGTCGAGACTGGAATGGAATTGGGTTGTGTGGAGGTTGGCTTGAAACTGGAGTAAACGCATATTTAATCACAGCAGGATATTCGACAGGAACTAGACCGGTCTTTGAGGGATCGAAATCTGGCTTGAGACCTAAAGCAGAGGCTGAACTGCTCCAATACCGTTGTGTTAGTAAACTTTTCGGAAACTGGCTTGTACCCTTGATGAGCGCTAAGAACTGCCTAGGATGTCGAAAGAGCCACTTCTTTGTTGCCTCGTCTGACTCAACGACGGCAGAAAAAAAGCCGTAGTAGTCTCTGATGGTTTTAACAAAGAAAAACTCCGAATTGTGAACAATAATGTCCTGGGTTTTCGACTCATAGCTTTGCTCAAGCCGTTCCCCTTCAACCCCCATCACTTTGACTGCCATTGAGCGGGTGTCTGACACGTAGTCATTTTCTACTTGGAAGCGCCCGTTGGCAAATCGCAGCCAAACAGGATATTGTTTGGGTAAGGAGAGCAAGCCTTGCTTAAGGGAAATGGCATTAAGTTCTGAAGAGGTCAAGGAAGTGCGTTTTTTCAATTCGCGTTTAATGGCTTCCTCATCAAAGTCAAAGATTTCGAGAATTCCTTTAATAGCAGCGTGGCCTTTGGTATGGGTATCTCGCAGCGCCCGCTCTTTGTCTTTATACAGATTATCCATGCGGGTCTTGACTTGCTCGACCACGAGATCATAGTATTTGCGTTCATCCTGTTCGGGATACTCTGTAAATAACTTCTGGCTCATATTTACCTTCTTTCGCTGCCGTACAGCTTGTTCATTAGACCTCTGGCTTTTTCTGCTACCAGATAGTCTTTGTCTTGCTCAATGCGTGAGGGCGCAGGTGTATTTGCGCCCTTAATTACCTTGAGTCTTAGTTGTAAGTTACAACTTAAAGATTGAAAGTGACTTTGTACTTGCGATCGCCTGGAGGAACATTGCGATTCACTAAATCAGAGACAGTTTTGGTATTCTGAATAATTTCCCAACCAACGGGAGAAAAAGTGTCCTTGTTGAATATTTTAGGTGATAACAAAGGATTAGTTAAGGCTTGGGAGAAAGCATCAATGCCAATTAACCGTGCCACTAGAGGCGGAATTGCTGAATTTTCTCGTACATCTTCGGCGTACAATCCGACAAAGAATTCAATATTATCAACATGACCATACAATTCTTTTAATTTCTGTTGAGCATATTCATCACCCGTAATTTGATTAAAATCAGTCACCCTTGGAAAACCACACATTTCGCGGTAATCATTGTAGCTGGCTAATTGCGCCTGTCGTCCTAGTTTAATACTGGCTAGTTCAGTAGCATCAATAAATGTGTAGGGTGTTCCTGAGATTGGGAAATCAGGCGTATTAAATAAACCAATTCTGGTGCCCGGTTGGGAACAAGTCTCTTCCATCAATGCACCCAATCCTTTATTAATTAACATCTGATTATTCCACAGGGAATCGTACATGGGTGTTTCTTTGCCATCATAAATCAATTTTTCCGGCAGTGCACTATGCCAGCGATAGACCAGACTAAATTCAAGAGCCATCCAATTTTCTCGATACCAGCTTTCTTTGGCAAAAGCTTCAGGATCGGCAAAGAATTTAAAGTTATAGGGCGTGATGTGGAAAATATACTCTTCCATAATGATATTTAGAACAATCACCATGAGAACATTTCTCGCGGTTTGGAAGAGCCTCTCATCGTCCCATTGCGGATAGTTTTTTGACAAAATATTACAAATTCGATTATGTTCCCTAATACATAAAGTGTTGAGCATGACATAGCCAATTTGGACGTTTGCCCGTTCAACTCCCATTGCAAAGAGCTTGGCTTTCTTTTCGGGGGGTTGTCTCTTTTCATCATTAAGGGGTGCATGAAGACCCTCAAATTGAGGATCGACAATACCATTCTCAGGGTCGGAATAATAAAAGAGTGGATATTCTTCTTCCACGCCATCTTGGCGCTTGAGTTTCTGGGTTTTAAATTTTCCATCTTTGAAAGCTCTGATAAGATTTGTCTGTTTTCGGGTCAACCCGTAAACATTACACATATCAATTTGATGATTGGAGCTATTTTTGAAGCGATTTTGCTGATCGATCCGCAGAAAAGTATCGGTAAACCACTGCACCCAATAGGGAAAAAGCAGAGTCGATTTTTGAGAATAAATCGTTTTTCCGTCTCTTTTTTGGAATAAAACCTTTAAATCTTCGATTTTTGGCAAATTCCCTTCTTTGTTAAATTCCGGGTCGGGAGGTAAATGTCGTCCAGTATAAGTCCGGTCTGTAAGTGAATCCCAAGAAATATAGGTATCAGTTTTCTTGGGAATGTTTGTCCCTGGAATGCAGGGATCTAGGGTCATTAAGCTATAGGGGAGGGGGCGAGTCGGAATTTTGTAAATGATACTATTAAGAAAAAATTTGTTGACTTTACGTTTCAGAGGCTCATAACTTTGAACTAAATCCCAAATTGGCTTGAAATTACTCAAAGCATAGGTTAAAGCTTTGTTGCTAAATCCATCTCTAGATGTATCTCTTGCCATGACTTCTGCTTTTCCTTTTGATTCTTGTAGATTAGCTCACTTACTTCGTATTCAATTCTGGACTCTTGATGAAGTTTCTCAGTTCTCTATATTTTGAATTAGTTTGGAGATCACTTTTTCTAGATTCTTAGGGCGATAGTCCTTGCGACTTTGCAAACGCTTGCGCGTGCTTTCATGAAACTCTTCAATGGTATCACCCACCTCGCGGAACTTGATTCCTGCCAATTTGAATAACCCAGGATCGTTCTTAAAATCGCACTCATAATTAGGATTGATACCTGTCGGAATAACACGACGTTTCATGTTCTACCTTCAAAGTTTTCAATGGATGAAGTGACGCAATACTACTAGTAGCAGCACTACTGGGAGCATGCGCTTCGTCTTAAAAAACCTCTAAAACCTCAAATTTTATTTTCTCTTCCGAGTTCTACGTTCCATTTTCAAGATAATTTTTCACCAGATTATATCCCTGATAGGGGATGCTAAAGAAGAGTACGTGCTTTTTAATAAATGCCAGAAACCTAAGCTAATTTTTCCTGAATTCTATCCCTTCAAGTTCAGATTTAATGGCTAAAAACTTGGGAGTTTTGTCAAAATTCGACTGAAGTCATAAGTAATAACTTCACAACTTTAAGCTTTTTGCTTGCACATGAATTTTGTTTTATATTCTACTGCCAAAGATATTAATATTCTTCAGCTATTTGGCTGATTTTTTTGGCGTAAATAATATTTTTTAAAGCAAAATAGCACAAACTAACACAAAGTAACATTAGTTAATACAGTAATTTCTTAAAAGCCTCACGTTTTTAACAAGTTAAGCTCGACTTGAATTCCTAGCCTCTTCAAGGGGTAAAGGTAGCGAAGACACTGCTGCAACGAAGTGCTCCGCGACGGCTACAAGCCTATGACAGCATCTAATGTGAGGTACTCTACTCCCACTACCACGAAGAAAGAGCTTGCCTATTCCAACTGAAGGCAAGGCAATTCCCACTAGAAGTAGCGATCGCCTCTAATACCAATTTGCCAATCACTAATACCAATTTCATAAAATAGCGCTACAAATTGACCCTCCTAGCCCCCCTTATCAAGGAGGGAACAAGAAAAGTATCTGTAGCAACGATTTAGGAAATCGGTATAACTGATGAGATAGTCTTTGCTGAAGAGTATCAAGACCGGACGCTCCACTTGTGGGAGCAAGACTCCGCACCATTTATCGCTAACCCAGGACTATTGCCCCTAGCTACTTTGACGCAAACCGACTTTCCTCAAGCGTTGCTGGCACAGGTGGCGGAACGAGCCGCTACAATTCATGACAGGGGACAGTGACAAAATATTGCTGGTTGTGCTGAGATTCTAGCCGGACTGCGGTTTAAAGGTGAGCGATTAATGATGATTGTTTTCAGAGTGATGGCGATCGCTTTCCGCTAGCACAGGCAATTCACAAAACTTCCCCATGTATGATTCTGATAACTCAGCTTTTCCATTGGGAGATGTAGCACCGTTGTTGGTATCGTAAACAAGTACGTTGGATGCCGATGTCACCTGAGGTTTGGTACGACGACCTAACCAGAAGGAACCGACTGCGATCGCAGCTCCTCCCGCGGTTCCCACCAACCACCAAGGCAACTGAGAGCCGCTCTTACTTGAATTAGTCGCTTGGGATGGTACGGGTGCAACGCTCTTCGCCTCTGGTTTCTTGCTACCCCCTCGCAAAGATTGAGCATACAGTTGAGGTGCACGCTGGGTAACTACCAAATCCCCCTCGAATAGACCCGTTTTCACCTCAACCATGTCCCCGGATGTTTGACCTAACGTGACTTCTACAGGTTGAAATGCATCACCATTTTGGACATAGAGCAATTTCTTGCCATTCGCATCAACCACTGCTGAACTGGGAATGGCTAAAATCGCTGTTGCCGTCCGCTCTGTTAGGACTTCTAGTTCGGCAAACATCCCCGGTTTGAGTTCTCCCCCAGCGTTGTCCAGTTCGGCTTTCACTGGCACCACCCGCGTTTCGCCTTCCACCACTGAGCCAATCACTGCAATTTGTCCACTGAAAGTACGGTTAGGCAAACTGGCAATTTTTGCGATCACTCTTGGCGCTACCCCTTGGGTAATCGCACGTTGCCCTTTTTGAACTTTATCTAAATCTTTTTCATAGATATTCGCGGTGGCATAAACCCGATTGTCATTCACAATGATCATCAGCTTACCACCTGCATCCTCGAAGGTTTGACCGAGGGTAACTTCGCGATCGCTAACTGTACCAGAAATAGGAGCTGTTACCGTCACCAATCCCTTCTCATTCGCACGAGTTCCCAGTTGAGAGAGGCGAGTCTGATAGGCCGTATCGCTTAGACGCAGCTGAGATTGAGCCGCCTCAACAGCCGCTTGGGCGCGTTTGAGTTGAGCTTCAGCGTCCAAAACTTCCCGGCGACTGCTGGCTTTAACGAGTTGAGCTTGACCTTCTCTTAGATGAGCTTCCGATTCCAGCATTTGTCGTCGTGGCAGTGCTCCCGCACTCGCCAACTCCCTGTCTCGGTCATACTTTTCTTGAGCGACCTTAACTTCAGTGTTAGCTTGTTGGATGTCTGCGGCTGCAATTTGACGTTGTTGCTCTAGATTTGCTCTAGCTAGATTTAAATCCGCTTGCGCTTTTTGCAAATCGGCTTGAGCCTGCACCCGTTTTTCCTGAGAGTTGACGCGCAGTTCCACTAAGTCGGGTGCGGCTAAGACAGCAACGGGTTGACCTGCTTTTACAGAAGCACCCGGTTCCACCAACAACTCAACAACTTTTCCTGGAATTGGTGCAGTCACCTCTACTTTTTTATTGGGCAGGGTTTCAATCTGACCGGTGGTTTTAATGCCAACAGCCAACTGCTGACGTTTGGCTGGCTCAACCTTAATTCCCAACCGTTTAGCTGTTTCGGCATCGACCTGAATAGCATCGGAAGGCTGTACCGCTTCGTTTCCGCCCTGAAACTCATGTCCTCCATGTCCGGCGTGGGCGAAAACAGCGCTAGGAGCAGATAGTAAGACAAGGCTCAAGATTGCTCCAGAAGCGTAATGGAGCGGCACAGGAAGTTGGGAACGGTTAGAGGGACGCATCATTAGAAATGTCCTTAAGTACCGAGGGAACTCCAGTAGCGGCGAAAGAATGGATTTGACCCAGGTATTTATTTTCTACACGCGGAGGTGGTTCGCCTGCGTACACCTCACCATTAATAGGGCAAGGAAATTACAGAATCGTTATTCTTTGGAAGAGAGAATATCTATCCGTTAGTCGCTTTCCGTACCCCTTTTAGGACGAGGTGTACTCAGTGCGCTTTTAGAAATTTCACGAAAAGTACCGAATTTGTAAGCTCTCTAATCAGTCTTCCTAGAGAAATGAAATCAGGATGAAATCACTTCCATCGATTACTGCTTATACCAAGCTTTTCGCCACTGCTTCATTTGGTCAATTTCTTCCTGTTGTGAACTCAGAATCTCTTGAGCCAATTTCTTCAGTTCGGGGCGCTTAGACTTACTCAGCACATCTTTAGCCATGACAAGCGCACCTTCATGGTGAGGAATCATGGCATTGAGGAAGCGCAAATCAAACTCGGCATCGGCTGCTCCTAAATCGCCCTTCATCATCATCGCCTGCATTTGTTCGGGAGACATCGCCATCATGTGACCCATTTGGGCGTGCCAAGCCATCGGTTTGCTGTCGGCTTTTGGATACCAAGCTTTTCGCCACTGTTTCATCTGGTTGATCTCGCGCTTCTGAGCGGCGATGATGTCCTGAGCCAGCTTTTTCATTTCGGGGCGCTGAGATTTGGCAAGCACCTCTTGAGCCATCTCAACAGCACCCTGATGGTGTGGAATCATCGCATCGAGAAACCGCAGCTCGTAGTCAGCATCAGCAGGGCCTAAATCCATAGACATACTATGATCCATGCCACTGCCATGATTCATGCTACCGCCATGCATCGTATCCTGCTTATCACCAGCCTGTTTCGTGGAGGTATTTTCGGTTTGAGCTTGGTTTTGGGCAGCAGTAGAACAGCCTGTGAGAACTCCACTTGTCGCCGAAGCGATCGCAAAAAACGTAAACGCCAAAAAGCTTGTTTTGACTGAAATGGGTTGCATCAACTTTAGAGCCATCTTGCTCCTTACTCAAAAACTTCATTATTTACTAGTCTTGACTCTCCAGTTGAATGGAGAGTCAACCCCAATATCTTGCATCTACTAGCGCATTTCTCGGTGCCAAAGCCGTCTTACTCTTAAGCTTGGCGCAACGAAATGAAATCCGGATGAAATGACCAAGAAAGGCAGAAGGCAGAAGGCAGGAGGCACCCTTCGTCCTCTGCCCACGACTGAAAAAAGTAAGGGTATGAAGCCTCTCCCCAATCAAAGATTGGGTGGCTTCCAATTGAGAGGGAGTAGGGGTTCCAATCCCCTTCCCATTGGTTCCCTTCTGCCATCTACCCTCCTACTTCTGCCTTCTTCCACTCTTCAGTTAAGTCAGTAGTTAGAAGCTTCAGGGCATCAAAGCCGTTCAGAATCCAAAGCACTATTCATCAATTTGCCAGACATCTCGACTTAGATTTTCATCAAGCCATTTCTTCGGACGTAGCACAAGGATAATGCGTCCTAATAGCTTGACCTCTGGGGCATCTTGAAACCACTCAATTTCTAGCTGTCCTGATTGGTCAACGACAAAGTAGCTGTCGCCGTCCCATTCCCTCTGTTCACGGTCAATAATTACCATGACCTCTTCGGATTTACCAGCTTGTTGATTGGGCAGTTGGCTAGTGTTACACAAAATCCCTACAGGGTCTTGTGCCTTCCAGATCACTTGCCAGCCTGGTATCGCGACGAGGGTTTGCGGCTCAGAAACCTGTGCCAGTTGGAAGGGACCTGAGCTTTGAAGGTCGGGGACTTTTTTCAGGTCATCTGATTTCAGCGGAAACTTTCCTGCGACTGGCAGCAGACGGGGCTGTTGCTCGTCGGCTTCGATACGGTAGAACGGTAATCGGGGAGCCGGACGCCTTTCGCCGCCCGCTAATTCGGTCAGTAATTTTTCAATTTGTTGCCGCGCCTCCTGGCTATGAGCAAACATTAAACCGCGTGCAATTAAACGCGATCGCTCTTGCAATTCCTTTTGTTGCCGAGCGACTTTCCAATACTCATAGGCAACTGCGTCACCGGGATGATTGGAAAAACCTTCCGGTAGAGTGCTTCTGCGGGAGAACTCTTTGACCGCTTTGGCAACTTCACGCGCTCCCTCCGAGTCCAGATTTCTGGCGACGATATATTCGGCAGCCGCAGCACGCTCATTTTGTGTTAAGATACGCAACTCATATAACGAATCGCTACCCGTCCGCTCAAAGCGCGATCGCACTGCATCGGATACCCCTGCATTAATCAAAGTTGTGTAGACCTGAGACGCCACGATTACTTGATTTTGTTGAATTGGCTCAAACCCCGTTTCTTCAAATATCTTCTGGGAACTGTAGCCTACTTTTTGTAGCTGCTGACACGCTTTCCCCCACTCAACCCAGTTACTGATCTTGCGTCGCAGCAATAGAATTAAATCCTCAGCATTGATGCTTTCGGCATCAGGTTGAGAGTGGTGTTCGGGAGTCCCTGGTGGTATTTCAGTCATGATCTAGGCAAAATTAACAGTACGTTTAAGTAAAAAGATGACATTAATTTATCTTGAACTGGATATTAATAATATTTACAGGAGAAGCGGGCAGGACAACCGAGGACTTACCTTAACCCCAAAATTTTCGTTCTTCAAAAGGTTTGTATTTCACGCCCATATAAACCTCGCTTCAACCTGCGATCGGCAGTTTGCTAGCCTAGATTCGCCATAGGGGGATTATCTTATTGTTATGGATGATGTTATTCCTAATTTTGCTCACATCAGACGTCAGTTAATGAGCTTAGAGCGACCCAAAAAACCTAAAATGCTAGTGGTAGACGATGAGCCAGATAATCTGGATCTACTCTACCGTACCTTCCGCCGTGATTTTGAGGTTCTTAGAGCCGACAGTGGAGTCAACGCTCTATCCGTGCTATCGACTTCAGGGGAAGTCGCCGTGATCATTTCTGACCAGCGGATGCCAGAAATGAAGGGAACGGAGTTTTTGAGCAAAACGGTTCCTCAGTTTCCAGACACCGTGAGGATCATCTTGACGGGTTTTACTGACGTTGAGGATTTGGTTGAAGCGATTAACTCCGGACAGGTCTTCAAATATATCACGAAGCCTTGGGACCCCCATGAGTTGAGATCGGTGGTGCAACGTGCTGCTGAATCCTATGAACTTCTCAAGCAGCGGACAGAGGAACTGCAACGCTCACAGGCACAAATGGCGCTACTAGTCGCGATTGTTCAGGCTGCTCAGGAGTCAGAGAGTTTAAATGCTTGTCTGGAACCTATCGCCAAAGCGTTTGGCGAAAACTTCTCGGCAGATGCCTGCATCTTGCAGCTAGTGGAAGATAATCAACTGGCAGCAGTCCGGGGAATTTACGCCAAATCTGACACCCTTGAAACGGCGCTGGAAAAAGACCCCCTTGCTCAGGCGGCGATCAGCGAGGCGACAGCTACATCTCAGGCCAATCAAGAGCTACAGCTTTGGGTAAATACTCCAGGGTCGAACCCGACCGCCGATGCGGAATATTACCAAAGCGCTGGTATCTATATGCATCTGCTTGTTCCCATTATCTACCGAGATGAACTCCTGGCGGTGCTATCGCTCCAGTGGCAGCAAAAAACAACGCATTTGCGAGAGGATGAGATCAAACTGATTCATCTGGCGGCGCAGCAGGTAGGGTTAGCGTTAACCAGTACCCGTTCTTATCGGAAAGCGCCGTAAAACCCCGATCATAAGAGGACGGGGATATAAGGCGGACTGACGTAGGTACAGAGGTGCGAATCGTTGGCTAGAAACCAAGCCAAATAAGGCTTAGGGGGATTAGCCGCAAGGATATAGAACCTTGACAACTGAATGACCATGTAGGTGAGAGTCAGTACCCTAGAACACTCAAATCCTACCCCGCAGGTGCAGCGGTTCGTAGAGTGACCCAGGATAATACTGGCAAGAAAACGGCAGGAGTGGATGGTATTAAATCCCTATCCCCAGTAGCACGTTTAAGGCTAGTAAAGGAACTAAAACTGGGTTCTAAGGTCAGCCCAACCAGGCGAGTATGGATTCCAAAAGCGGCGCTAATCAGCCGACTAAACCCGATTATTCGGGGGTGGGCAAACTACTACGCAACTGTTGTAAGCAAGAAGACTTACTCAGACCTCGATGACCTCACATACCAGAAGCTTAGAGCTTGGGCCAAACGCCGTCACCCTCTAAAGAATGGAGGATGGGTTGCTAAAAGATATTGGCACTCCATAGGCGGTGATAACTGGGTATTCGCAACCAGGAAGGAGGAAAAAACACCCCTTCGGTTACTCAATCATGCCGACACGCCAATCGTGCGTCATGTGAAAGTTAAAGGCGAATCGTTACCATACGACGCCAACCTAGTTTACTGGAGTTCAAGAATGGGAAAACACCCTGAAATCTCAACAAAAGAGGCAATTCTACTGAAGAGACAAAAGGGTAAGTGTAACCACTGCGGACTGTTCTTCAGAGATGGAGATATATGGGAAATCGACCATAACATCCCCCGCTCAAAAGGTGGTAAGGATGAATATAACAATCTCCAGCTCCTACACAAACACTGCCACGATGTAAAAACAACCGAAGATGGTTCGGTTGGGGGTAGTATTGACAGTTACCCAAGTCATCGAGGAGCCGGATGAGGTGAAAGTCTCACGTCCGGTTCTGTAGGCGAGGCAGGTAGGTGACTACCTGACCTTAGCCAGCGGAGTGTCAACTGTGGGTTAATCCAAAATCCAAAATCCAAAATCCAAAATCGAATGACCGATCGCCCTATGACGCCGCCTGCGTCAGAAATACGTGATTTATTTGACCGCATCGCCCCCGTTTACGACCAGTTGAACAATTGGTTAAGTGTGGGACAACACCGCATTTGGAAGCAGATGACGGTGAAATGGAGTAATCCCCAGCCAGGAGATACCTGTTTGGACGTATGCTGCGGCAGTGGTGATTTAACCCAACTCTTGGCGCGGCGGGTGGGAGCTACAGGTCAGGTTTATGGAGTAGATTTTTCATCTGCATTGTTAGCGATCGCTAATCAACGAGCTAAAAACCAGTATCCTCCTCTTG
>NZ_DATNPA010000038.1:0-34231 GCF_036703385.1 Allocoleopsis sp.
GCCAATATGTCTAAGAATGTAGATCAACTTCCTGAAGGCGGATGGGGTATAAAACTCATGTCTCAGCTATCAGATCACCTGAGTTATACGTCCACTCACGATCACAGAAATTGTCTATTGATCGTTAAAAATTATGAACAAAAAGGTCTCAATCAGTCACAATATCTCCAAAAAGCTAGTATTTTAGAGCGTGGAATTGAGTATTTCAACCCCATGAACGGCTTGAAATATCAAGGTCAGCAACAAATGCTGTGTGACACTCCCCTCGAAAAAATTTATCTGCAAGTTAGTACAGACCTCAAGGAGTTAGACCAGGTTTTGCAATGGTTCAATCAGTTAAGCCATCTACCAATTTCTCAAACAATTTTCATTCAGTGCCAACTAATTCTAGCCGAAGGTTTTACTAATGCTGTTCGCCATGCCCACAAAGGTTTATCTTGGGCAACACCTATTGAGTTAGAAATAGCAGTGTTCAATGAACGCATAGAGATGAAAATTTGGGATTATGGACAAGCATTTAATTTAGAAGCAAAACTCAGTGAATTTAAAAAGTTAGAACAAAAATCACTCAATTAGGTTAAATTCTGGACAATGAGAGGCTGAAATAGGAGTCGGGAACCGGAATGAAAGTTGCCTTTTTTACTGTTGTGATGCTTGTACTCTTGCCACACTACGCGATCGCCCAAGGAGTAGGGGGAACCCGTGTGAATCAGCTACCCACACCACCAGATACTGGCACATCTGACGATCCGCGAACACCAGGGGGAACCCGAACACCGGCGAAAGCGTGCAAGCAGACAGAAAAGCCGCTTACTGCTTTGGTACCTGAAAATGGTAAGGGTTTAACGACGGCTGAGCATCCAGTCTTCTGGTTTTATATTCCCTATGCTTCTGATGACATACACTCCATTGAGTTTTCACTACACAATCGGGAAGACATGGCTACTCTCTACCGGACTTCTCTCCAACTTTCTAAAACACCAGGAGTGATGGGTATCCCCTTGCCACCAAGCCCGGAAAACTCTCTAAAACTTAATGAGAGCTACCATTGGCGTTTGATGGTTAATTGCGACCATAAAGAAAGTTCTGAAAATATCCTAGAACTGGATGGTTGGGTGACGCGAGTT
Source organism: Allocoleopsis sp. (assembly GCF_036703385.1). NCBI lineage: Bacteria > Bacillati > Cyanobacteriota > Cyanophyceae > Coleofasciculales > Coleofasciculaceae > Allocoleopsis > Allocoleopsis sp. The sequence goes on from NZ_DATNPA010000038.1 coordinate 1,128, forward strand.
CAGCCAACTATTAACAGTGTCATTTGGTATGATGAACTGACAAATCGCGCTAAACACTACCTTTCTGAGCCACAAAATCCTGAAGTGAAGACAGCTTGGGCAGAACTGTTGAAATCAGTCGGGTTGGAAGGAATTGCGCAAGAACCTCTGGTGAGTTCAGTCAGTAATCCTAAAAAAGAATGAATGTACCTTATTGAATAATTAGCTAATTATAAGATGAAACTCTTTCCTCATAACTTCTGACTCCTGACTCCTGATATGATGTCCGCTGATATACCCTTAATAAGATTGGGAGAGTTCGTAGTCGCGCTGTCTTCGCTAAAGCGCAACTACAAACTTGATATTAGGGGGGATTTGCCGGACATTATATGACTCCCGACTTTCAATATAGGTCTAATACAGCAAAGTTCACCAGACACCAGAGGACTGCACTGGCGAAAGGCTAAAGCCAATTTCCAACTAGAACGTAAGGTGCCCAATAGTAAGGAGCTTTATATTGCTTAAAAATAGCTAACTGAGCCTGATGAACTGCTTCAGCTTTCGTCACTTCAGGGTTAGTTAACTCCTTGTAAAACTGCTCCATCAAAGCAGCTGTCGAGCGATCGCTCACTTGCCACAGCGTTGACAGCACACTGCGTGCCCCCGCTCTCACTGCTATCCCAGCTAGCCCCAACGTCGCACGGTTATCCCCTTGCGCTGTCTCACAGGCACTGAGGACGAGTAACTCAACGCTTCTAGATGAGCTTTGATTGTTAATCCGAAGCAAGTTATTCAAGTCGCTGCTCTTGAGTAGGCGATCATAAGCCAGAATATAGGTTTCTTGGGGGTCAGAACTGAACTTCCCATGAGTGGCAATGTGAACGACGGAGAAAGCTCCCGACTTAATCTTCTGTTCAAGATTTGCTTCAGTAAATTTGGGATTCAGCAGTAATTGTGAAGGTACAATACTCCCCACTTGTTGCAATTCATCTACGACGTTGGGGAGTTCGTTAAACTGTTGCCTCTCAACTTGCCGTTGCTCACTCACGCCAGCGGTTAAGACCTCTAACTGTTCTCGTTGCAAGGGTCGGAGGTCGAAGAGTTGCAATCCTGGAACTAAGGCAAGCGCATAAGGCTTCTGCATTAGATACTCTTTGCGTTTCCCATCATATAAAACTGACATCGGAATATTTCGCAGAACGCCATCTAGTACAAACACTAAAGTTTTGACATCTCGACTGTTTTCTAAGTCTTGATCCAGCGGTTCCAGCAACCATTGGTATAGCTGTGCAGCCTTTTCTATAACTTCTTCTGGGCGATTGCGTCTTAATATATTCGATCGCAGTTCGATCGCCGTTTTTTCAACCTCAGTCCGTTTTAGGGAATTTACATGGTGTTTTAGAGGTTGCCCTGGGAGTTTGGCAATCACTTCTAAACGATCTTCCAGAATAATTGGATAAATAAATGCTGCTTTTTGGTCTACCTGATCACCGTCCTTGTTCAGCTGCACCATCTGAGAAAGATTACAGCTGAGGAAATTTTCCAGTTCAGCTAACTGGAGGGAGTCAATAACCTCAATGGCTTCTTTTAAATCTGTTTGGCTGGGTTGGGAGTTTTCCTTAGTTTTCAATAACAAATCAACGAGCTTTCGGTGAATCGGTTCTACATTGTCTCGAAAGGAGAACTGTACGTCTGCATCGATGGCGAGCAAATCGCTACGAACGGACTTAAGAGTTTTAACTGCTTCTTTATAGGCTGCGATCGCGCTTTTTTTATCCCCCTGTTTTTCCGATAAACGCCCTAACTGCCATTCCCAACGGTAGAGAATGTCTGGGGATTGAACTTGCTCAGCTACGAAAAGCGCTTGCTGAGTCAGGTTTCGGGCATCCGACCACTGCTCTGTCAGCTCATACAGACCACCCAACTGTCCTAGAGCATAGGATTCGGCTCTTCGGTCTTTCAGTGTTTGAGCCTGTTGAACGGCACTAGATAAAATTTGACCAATTTCTGGCGCTGAGGGTGGGTTTGGAACAAGGCTTGGTTCGGGAAGCTGTTCCCTCAACTTTAAAAAGTGATCGCGACTAATGCACGAAAGTGACTCTATGTCAATAGTAGGTAGGAGACAAGTTAGGCTCCGGGCAAAGTTAAGTCGGGCATAAATATTGGTTTGGCTCGGAGGTAAGCTGGCGATCGCTTGCTGGATTGTTGGTTGTAGTTTTGCCGCCTCTGACCATTGCCCTGTCTCGACTAAGAGGCTTAGCCAGTTTAAGTGAGCTTGAAGTTTGAGGGGCGGTGAGTTGGCGGCCTGTTGATAGTATGCGATCGCAGCTTGAGTATGCTTCCTTTCCTCCTCTTCCTTACCAATTGCCAGGGCTATGTTACCCAAGGCACGTTCAGTATTACCCAACTCCAGCCAAGCAGAACCAATAGCTTTAGCGAGTTTAAAGTCTTTAGCCACTTGCTCGCTGGTCTGCAAAACCGCTAGAGACTCTTTTAGCTTGCCCACTTGCCTAAGAGCCTTGCCAAGACTCTGCAATCCAGTTGCCTTAAGTTCGGGGTCTGCTTGCTGCTGTAGAATTTGCGCAACCTTTTGGAGTCCTGCTTCAGTCTGACGGCTTAACCCTAAGGCTTGTAGAGCCTGAGCTTGGTTAATTAAGCTACCAACAACGCCTGTCTTATTACCAGTTTTGTCGTAGGTAGCCGCTGCTCTTTTCCAGGTTTCTACAGCCGCCTCCAAATGTCCTTTTGCCCATTGCAGGCGACCTTGAGTGTTCAAGACTTTGGCGAAAACATCTAAGTAAGCTTGAGAGTAGGCTGTGTTTTTCTGGTTATTTGGTAGGTTAAGGCTATTAGAGTTAAGTAATGCGATCGCATCGCGAATCGCTCCTTCTGCCTCTTCCCACCGTCCCAAGTGCTGATAAGCCAAGGAAAGATAGCGCAGCACCAGCGCTTGGTTCAAATGATCTCCCTGACTTGTAAAGGTAGAAGCTGCCTGCCCAAAAGCCTCTATTGCCTCTGAAAATTGTTCAGCCTCATAAAGTTCTATGCCCTGTTGCAGGAGTAAGTGAGCATTTGAGGATTGAGAACTCACCTGAGAAGTTCCTTCAAGCTGTTGAGCTGAAAGAGCTGGGACACATAAAGTTGTAATGAGTGCCAACACTACTAACAGGATGAGTCCGAGTATCTGGCGGTACACCCTGAGTGGCGCAAGCGTCACAGGGGGTTGGCTGCGATGCCAAAATCCAAGCGATTTTCTGCTCATATCCTTGCTCTCCAACACTGTGAAATCAATAAGTCACAGACAGCTAACGCAGGCGGCAGCGACCTTGGGAGTGGGGAGCAGGCATCTGTGCAACGAGAACAACTTCTCCTTTTGCATTGACGACCCACCCCTGAGCCTCCACAATCGGGTTAGCTGCGGTTGCTGGTGAGGCAGAGACAGGAACCGCACGAGCCTCAAGTTCAGTTCCTTGTGTTGAAGATGCTACATCTTCCCAAATCTCATTGCTGCTTATCGGTTCATAAGGATTAGGTGCTAAACCCCCTCTACCCGTGTTGAAAAAGCCAATAGATGCCTGCTTTTCATCGGCTTGGCAGTCCTGTGCAATTTCCACGTTGACTGGCTCAGCAGACAAGGTAGCTAATCCCTGACTGGGATCAGCATCGGGAGTGTTGAGAGTCACGGTGCCGTTTAATGAAGAATCTGCCCCAGTGGCGGTAATGTCACTTTCTGGAGTCAACTGTGGTCGAAACTTTGTACCCAAGATACCTTGGGCTGTGATGTTCACATTACCGCCACGGAAGTCATGGGAATTTGCACTGATATCACTATTTTCCAGGGCAGCTAAAACCCCCGTATCAATAGTAATATTTCCACCGCTAACATTGCTTCCAGAAGCGTTGGTAGTAATCCGGCTGCCATGACGCAACACTAAATCTCCAGAAGTCAGGTTGATATTCCCCTGCCCCCCTTGGGTGTTAGCATTGATGGTTGCGCCATTGTCTAGACGGATAGAGTCAGCTACGACGGCGATATTCCCTGCATTACCCTGCCCAAAGCTGCCGACATTCAGGATTGCGTCATTGGTCAGAGCTAGTGTTTGTGTCGTGATATGGATGCCGCCTGCGTTGCCTTGGCCTTCAGGAGTCACCCTGCTGTTGACGAAACTCCCATCTGTCATAGAGATGCGATCGCTGGCACGAAGGATGACCTCGCCTGCATCGCCTTTGCCGTGGGTGGTGGCAGATAGTCCAGCCTGATTCACCAGAGAAAGCCTTCCTGTGGTCATGTCAATTCCGCCTGCGTTGCCCACAGCGTTCTCTTCCACCTTACTGGAGACAAAACCTCCATCCAAGGAAATGGAATCGGTAGCATAAATGCTCACCTGGCCTGCATTTCCCACCCCCCCAAGGCTGGTATTGAGTGAGGCTTTATTGCTCACAGAAAGCGATCGCGTACTGATGACAATGCTGCCTGCCTCGCCTTGACCGTTCTTGTCCACGTTGGTACTCAGTGAGGCTTTATTTGTTAAAGACAATGTTTCTGCACTGATGACAATGTCGCCTGAGTGACCTTGACCGTTAGGAGCTACCCGGCTGTTGACAAAACTCCCATCTGTCATGAACATGCGATCGCTGGCACGAATGATGACCTGACCTGCATTTCCTGTCCCCTCAGTAGTGGCAGATAGTCCAGCATGATGCACCAGAGACAGGATTCTTGTAGTAATGTCAATTCCGCCTGAGTTGCCCACAGCGTTCGGTTCCACTCTGCTAGAGATGAAACCCCCATCCAAAGAGATAGTATCGCTGGCACGAATGATCACCTTACCTCCATTTCCCACTCCCCCAGTGTTGGCATTGAGTGAGGCACCATTGCTCAGAGAAAGCGAATCGGTGGTGATGTCGATGTCGCCTGCGTTGCCGTGGCTGTCCTTGTCCACGTTGGCATTGAGTGAGGCTTTATTGGTTAGAGAAAGGGTTTGTGTACTGATGACAATGCCGCCTGATTGGCTGTCCCTGTTAGAAGCTACCCTGCTGTTAACAAAACTCTCATCTGTCATAGAGATGCGATCGCTGGCGCGAATCATCACCTGTCCTGCATTTCCTTTGCCGTGGGTGGTGGCACTGAGTCCAGCCTGATTCACCAGAGACAGAATTCCTGTAGTGATGTCAATCCCGCCTGAGTTGCCCTCAGCGTTCGGTTCTACTCTGCTCAAGATGAAACTTCCATCCAACGAGATAGTATCCCTGGCACGAATGATGACCTTGCCTCCATTTCCCTCCCCCCGAATACTGGCATTGAGTGAGGCACCATTGCTTAAAAACAGCGAGCCACTGGTAATCTCGATACTGCCTGCATTACCCAAGGCGTTCTGATCGAGTTGATTCTCTACTCTACTTCGCTCAAAAGAGACTCTATCGGAAGCATTAATCACCACATCTCCTGCCTGAGCCTCCGGTATTCCCAAATTTTTCCCTATTCCAGCTATCAGCCTACTTCCTCCCAATACGGCTAAATTACGCGCATTAATGGTAATGAAGCCTCCGCCTCCAGCACGTACATTCACAGCAGCGCCATTACTAATAGAAACGTCTGAAAGCGCTACATTACTAGGAAAGTTCAAGCTGCCATTATCATTTAGTCCAATTTTCCCGGCTGTAGATAATCCTCCTAACTCAATTCGTCCTCCGGGTGCTGTTAGTTTCCCTTTGTCTAAGCTCACCTCACCGCCTACAAGGACTAAGTTTTGATTGGGTTTAACTTCTAGATTAGACCCCTGTATCTTTATAGGGGCAGGATTGTTTCCCAATTGCAAACCAATAGGAACATTTACCGTCAAGATAGGCTGGGTTTGAGTATCAGTGGTGCTGAATTGTGTGCCATCAGAAAACAGTACACTATTCGCTGTAGTCCCTATAAAAGAGCCGTTAATGTTGAGCTTGGCATTGTTGCCAAAAATAATCCCATTGGGATTGATTAAAAATAGGTTAACTTGGCCGTTGGCTGTAATCAAACCATCAATGTTAGAGACAAAGCCACTTGTCACGCGTGCCAAAATGTTCTGAATCCCTGGCTGATTATTGTTGAAGTAGGCACTGCCACCCGTGGGAACAGAAAACTGGCTAAAACTGTGGAAGAGATTTGCACCCCTAGTTGCTCCACCCTCAATTTGGAAAACCCCTGGTCTGGGGGATGTGACTTGACTTCCCAAAGTATCATCGCTGACCACCTGCCCCCAGGCGTACTCTCCAGACATCGCGATTGCCCAAAGGATACCAGCGAAGCGGAGTGCCTTAGAAAAGCGGAACGCTTTTAGTACATAGCATCCCGTTCTGATGATTGCTCCACCTGGCACTAGGAAACTAACTATACTACGCTTCCCTTCGCCTCGTAATCCACTGAAAGCCTTCATAGAATTGACTTTCTCCCGCTCAGCAATTACTTATTGGCTAGCACTGGATTTATGGCTGTTTTAATTTATGAATCTATCCAGCTAATGCATTGTAATTAATATTTTGTGGAAGAGTAAATATTTAATATAAATAAACACAAATAGAAGGTTTTATAAAGATAGGATAAATCTCATTTTTTGAGAAAAATACTCGTAAAGTTAAGAAATTATTGATTGCCCTCTTTTGATTTAGCTGTAAAATCCCGATGACATGAAGTGGAGCGCGTGCATTGGCAATCGCAATTTTATTGCTTACTCTTGCCCTCGTAATCTGGCAACCGCGAGGGCTGAGCATTGGATGGAGTAGTTTAGGGGGGGCGCTGCTTGCCCTGGCTACTGGTGTTGTGACGTTGCAGGATGTAGCGACAGTTTGGGACAGTGCTTGGAATGCGACGTTGAGTGCGATCGCTCTACTTATTATTGCCCGAATCCTTGAGCAAGCGGGTTTTTTTCGCAGGTTGGCACTTGTGTTGACTCACGTCAGCTTGGGTCGTAGGCGTCTGTTTCTTCCCTTAGTCGTTGTCTTGGGAGCGTTAGTCACCGCTAGCTTGACCAACTACGGAACAGCCTTAATCTGGACGCCTACCCTGATGGAAATTCTCTTCGTGCTGGGTTTTAGCTCAAAGGCCACATTTGCCTTGGTCTTCGCTACGGGTTTTCTCGCTGACGTGACGAGTTTGCCCCTCCCCGTCAGCAATATGGTGAACCTTATTTCCACCGACTTTTTTAAGATTTCCTTTTTTCACTACATCTTAGTGATGATACCGATGAATTTTGTTGCGATCGCTACCGGCATGGGAGTCATTTGGTTCTACTTTGATCGTTATATCCCATTTACCTACAACCCTGCTCCTATGCCCCCACCGGATAGCGTGATTCGTGACCCTCTCGTTTGTCAGTGGAGCTTTGCCGTTTTAGGGTTACTCCTAATCGGCTACTTCTTCGCCCAACCCTTGGGCATCCCCATCTCTTGCATTGCCGTGAGCGGTACCTTGGTTATGTTGGCACTCTCCGGGCGCTGGTTCCACAAGGAAGACGCCGCCATTATTCCGATAAGGCAGGTTTGGCGTCAAGTTCCTTGGGAAGTGACTGGGTTCACTTTGGGGATGTCTATTCTTGCTTACAGCTTGCGTAATACAGAGGTAACGACTCTGTTGAGCCAGGTGTTGAAACAGCTATCGGGCTGGGGAATAACCCAAGTCGCCATCGGTACGGGTTTCTTGGCAGCTCTCCTATCTGGCGTGATCAACCATCTCCCAGCAGTACTCATTAATACACTAGCGATTCGGGATGTCTTGGGAATCGATCCAGTGGTTCAAGAGGTAATGATATATGCCAATGCGATCGGTTGCGACATAGGAGCAAAGATTACACCCATTGGTAGCCTCTCCACTCTGCTATGGCTGAATGTTCTCGAGCAAAAAGGACGACCGATGCCTTGGGGTCAGTATGTTCGTATCTCTTTTGTCCTGACTATCCCTGTTTTATTTGTGACTTTGTTGAGTCTAGCTATCTGGCTACCCTGGCTCATTGCCTGAGTGTCTTAAGCATGAGGGCAAACACTCAACTTTCTTTACCGTACCTTAACATTCTCGTGCGATCGCTCGAAAGGATAGTGAGCATGGCTCAATCGCCTCTAAGCGAGAAGGAGATTAGACAAACCTGAGTCGCCGCCCTGGAAAAAATATTTCTGGAGTAAAGAAAAAAGTTGCTTTTGAAATGCATTTGTAACAATTGAAAAAGTCTGGGATCACGCTATAGGTATTACTATCATCCCTTACTTAAGTAATGTTAACCCCTCATTTAAGGAATATGTATTACTATTAATTTATCGGAAAAGTCGGTCGTAGGCTTTAAACTAGTGATAAAGAATTGAAAGTTTCATTACTTTGGGTGTATCTGCTTACCTCTCAACCACTGCTTTTTTAGCAGCGGCATAAAATCCGGCAAATCGCTATTCGAGCGTTTTGCCAACCGTGTAGCAACTAGGCGACTCAGGGCAGGCACTTGTACAAATGCTCCCGACAGTCCTTGTTGCTCCCGGAAAATCAGAGAGGAGTTGAGTTTAATCAATCATGTGAGTAAGCAATGGCAACCCAAACTGCACTAACCCTATGTACCAAGAGTAACGGCAGGGAAGCAGAGCCGAAGCATTTTGTGTGTGGCTCTCTGGATAAACTCTTCACCCTCACGTTGGATATGTTTTTCATCGTGGGTTTTGATGGCTATTTCAAGCAACTCAACCCGATTTGTGAGAAAACTTTAGGTTATACCACCCAAGAATTCTTGGGCCAACGATGGATTGAGTTGATTCATCCAGAAGACCAACAATCAACGCTTGAGCAGTTGCAGGAGCTGATTACACAGACAGGTACAGGTACGGTACAGTTTGAAAATCGCTACCGTTGCAAAGATGGTTCATATAAATGGCTGTTGTGGAATGCAACGGCCTGCCAAGACCAAAAATTGATTTATGTGGTGGCTCGTGATAACACCGAATGCAGACGAGCAGAGGCAGCAAAACGAGAAAGCGAAGAACATTTCCGCTTGTTAGTTGAGGGGGTCAAGGACTATGCGATTATTATGCTTGATCCAGTGGGCCGCATTGTCAGTTGGAACACAGGTGCCGAACGCATCAAACAATATCAAGCCTCAGAGATTATCGGTAAGCATGTCTCCTGCTTTTATACCCAGGACGATATTCAGCTCGGCAAACCCTTGCAAGGATTAGACATTGCTGCGCTTCACGGTCGTTTTGAGGATGAAGGCTGGCGAGTCCGGAAGGATGGTTCAAAGTTCTGGGCAAATGTGGTGATTACCGCATTACACAGTGAAGACGGACGGCTAAGCGGTTTCGTCCGGGTAACACGAAATATTACAGAGCGTAAGTTGGCCCAAGAAGCGCTGCAAAAAGCTCATGATGAGTTGGAAAAACGAGTTGCAGAACGGACGGCTGAGTTAACACGGACGAATAACCTCCTGAAACAAGAGATTGCGGAGCATGAACGCACAGAAGCCGCTCTACGCCAATCAAAGGCTCGCTTAAAACAGCAGGCTCAGCAACTGGAGAAAGAAAAACAACATGCAACGTCTCTGTTGGAGAAGCTTCAGCATACCCAAGCTCAGCTTATTCACACTGAAAAAATGACAACTCTGGGGCAGGTGATTGCGGGTATCGCCCACGAAATCAACAACCCAGTCGGTTTTATCTATGGTAACCTCGATTACGCTACTTGCTACATCAATGACTTGATGCGCTTGGTGGAACTCTATGTCCATCATTATCCCCAGCCTGTACCTGCGGTTGAGGCAGAGTTGGAAGCCATCGATCTGAATTTCTTGATGGCAGATATGCCAAAACTGTTGTCCTCCATGAAAGTGGGGGCTACTCGTCTTCGCCAAATTGTTTTATCTCTCCAGAACTTCTTAAGGACTGAGCAAACCGAAATGAGGCCAGTAGACCTTCATGAAGGTCTTGATAGCACCTTAATGATTTTGCGGCACCGTCTGAGAGGTTCTGAGGAGTATCCAGAGATAACGGTGATCAAAGAGTATGGCTCTTTACCCTCAGTAGAGTGTTTTGCAGGGCAGATTAATCAGGTGTTTATGCATCTGCTCACAAATTCAATTGATGTGTTGAACTCATCCATTGAGCAGCGAAAAACAGATCATCAAATCACGATTACCACGGGCGTTCAGGACATCATTCGAGAGCAGGAAGGAGAGACGGATCCAGAGAAGATTCCTCACGCTGTAATTCGGATTTCTGACAACGGGTCAGGGATGAGTGAAGATATCTGCTGCCGACTATTTGAGCCTTTTTTTACGACGAAGGCACCGGGTAAAGGGACAGGTTTGGGTTTATCGATTAGTTATCAAATTGTCGTAGACTATCACGGAGGTCAATTGACTTGTGTGTCTGAACCTGGGAAGGGAGCCGAGTTCGTGATTGCGCTTCCAGTTCGGCAACAACTTTTGTCATCGAGCCTGTCTTAATGGGCCTAATAGCGGTGCCCCTAGCCTGTAGTCTAGGCAACTGAAATCCGCTATGGAGTTTGAAGATTGGAAGGTTCCCACTAGTCTTCTAACCTACAGGAGTTGGGAATAGGGAATGGGGAGTAGTCCAGGCAATAGCGCGGGGATTTTACCCCGCCTAAAACTAGCCACTTGAAAGTAGGGAATCGGGAATCGGGAATTGTTTTTTCGACTCCCTACTCCCTATTCCCCTTCTTCGGTCAATAACTGACTCACTAACCTTCAACCCAGGAGTAGTGTTGGCATTCAATCCCCTTTAAAAACCCACTTCCACAAGGGGTGGCTCGCTCCTTGTTGACCAATCCGACGGACTTGTTGTTCTAGGTGCTGTTGTTCCTGACGTGGTAGTCCTAGCACAAGATTACGACTCTGCCAGACCAAGACGGCTGTCGTCATAGCAACACAAAAACCTAACCCGAAGGCAGGCCAAGGATTGAAGATGATACCGTATCGCAAAGCGGCCCAGGTAAAATGCGATCGCATCAGAGAAATTTCATAGTGCCAGCCCCACAAGCACAAGGGACCCAGCGTCACCCAAAGCAAGCTCACCAACAACCAACGACCATAAACGGTCAGCCGATGTAACCGCATTATCTGTGTCTTAAAGGTAGGGTCGAGGTCGGAGAGTAATGGTTGAGGTTTTTGGGGCTTTTGGGCGTCTGACTGGTTCATTTTACAGGTTAAATGAAAGCATCGCGCTTGATAGGCTGATACATATTAGACTTATCCGGAAATTAGCCGACAATACTATCTGTAGAGTTCTATCGTCCTCAATTGGTGAGCCAACTTCCCACCTATAGGGGGACTACATATTTCCGGATAGCTCTATTGAAAAAAGCTAGGTGAAGTTGTTAGTTTTGACTTTGTAGGCAGAACAAAAACCTTCTGATGACTTTACGAATAAGCTTTCAATGTTCTTACTTTTAGCCCTTCCTACGAAGCCGAGTAACTACACACCAGCTTATTCTCTAGACTTCATCGGCAACTATAGACTTTCCTGCGGGAGGAGGTGGAGATTTGTCAGCGCGCTTTCTCCACCAAGCTAGCAGCGTACTGGCAATGAAGATGCTGGAATAAGCACCTGCTGTAAAGCCAATAATTAGGCACAGGGCGAAATATTTCAGCGTTTCGCCACCAAACAGGAAGATAGAAAGCAAGGTCAGCAGCACGGTTAATGTGGTATTGATGGAGCGGCTTAGAGTTTGATTCACCGCATCATCCACAACTTGGTCAATGGGCATATCCGGATGTTCCTTGATGACCTCCCGCACCCGGTCATAAATAACTACGGTATCGTTCACCGAGAAACCAATAATCGTCAATATACCAACCACAAACAGGCTATCGATTTCCACAGACGGCAGCAGCAGACCTAAGATCGAAAAGATGCCAACGGTGATAAAAACATCGTGGAATAAGGCAACAAACGCAAAGAAAGCGTAGTCGAACTGGAACCGGAACGTTAGGTAGATGAGAATCCCAGCGAAAGAAAGGATAATCGCCAGCATCCCGGAGATAAATAACTGCTGACCCAGGGTTGGGCCAACCGTGTCAATTTGGATCGTCTTCGGGTCAAACGCACCGATTTTTTCGCTTAAGGACGTTAGCAGCTGAGTACGCGATGATTCGTTTAACGTCTTAGTCCGAATCGTGACTCCTGGTTTTTGATTCCCTTGTTTATCCAAAATTTGGATACTACTGCCACCCAATCCCCGCTCGTCCATCACCCCGCGAACCGTTGTAATGTCGATAGGTTTGTCGCAAACACCGGCTTTGGAGCAATCTAGCTCGACTTGCAGTCGCGTGCCGCCGACAAAATCTAGACCCAGACGTAAGGGCGACCCCAGAGTGGCGGTAGAAATAACCATGCTGATAATACCAGCAAGGATAAGAGTGGCGGAGGCTGTCCACCAAAGCGATCGCTGTTTGATTACATTGAGTTTCATCTCGACCTCTTTGCCTATGAATTGACTAATTTTGGTGGGTTGGGAACAAAGAGTTCAGGCTTCTGACGCAACCCTGGAAATCCTAGGACGAGCAGTAACATGAAAGTCCGAGTACAGGTGATCGCCGTAAACATACTCAGTATGACCCCCAAACCCAGTGTCAGTGCAAAGCCCTTCACCAACCCAGACCCTAACCAAAATAGTGCGGCACAAGCAATTACCGTCGTCACGTTACCATCCAAAATGCTAGAGAATGCTCGATAAAACCCCGACTCAACCGAGCGATACAAGGTTTTACCTGCTCTTATTTCTTCTCGCGTCCGTTCAAAAATCAGTACGTTAGCATCAACCGCCATACCAATACTCAGGATAAAACCGGCAATTCCTGGCAGCGTTAAGGTCACGCCTAAAAGGGCAAAAACTGCTAGCGTCAATAGGGCATAAATCACCAAGGCAAGATCCGCAATTAAACCGGGTAATCGGTAGTAAACGCCCATGAACACCAAGACTAAAGTTAGACCTCCAACCCCAGCATAGATACTGCGCCGGATGCTGTCCTGACCGAGACTTGCACCTACGGTGCGGTTTTCCACGATTTCGACTGGTACTGGCAATGCACCCCCTCGTAGCTGCACAGCTAATTCTTTAGCCGATTGGGCTGTAAAGTTACCAGTAATCACAGCACTCCCGCCGCTGATACCAGTTTGTGCAAATTCTGGCCCGACGACGGGAGAGCTAATCAGCGCCTTATCCACGAAAATACCGATGCTACGACCAGTTCCCGCTAAGTCTTTGGTGAGTTGAGCAAACGCTTCCCCGCCTTTGGCATCAAAACGGAGAGTCACTTCCCACCGCTCACTGATTTGAGTGGGTTGATAGCCCGCATCTTTCAGATTTTTGCCGGTGAGATTGATTTTTTCAAACAATTGGGCGATCGCCTCATTGCTACGTTCAATCGCAGCTTGATTTTCCGCGATCGCTTTTTCATCGCCTGTTTTCCTCAGTTCATCCTGCTTTTGCAGGAGTCCTGCTCTAATCTGTTGTTCAATGGGTAGCTGCGCCTCTGTCCCCGGTTTTTGCTTACGAAAATCCATCTGTGCCGTGCCACCCAACACCCGTTCTGCCTCTTTCGGGTCATTCACCCCAGGCAGCTGCACCAAGATTTGATCAGAACCAACAGTTTGTACAACGGGTTCAGAAACCCCAAGTCCATTGACCCGACCTTCAACAACACTGAGAACGGCCTCTAGCTCCTTTGAGGTGATTTGCTTAATTTCTTCCGTAGTCTTGACTTGAATGGTTAGTTGCGCCCCCCCCTGTAAGTCCAGTCCTTGCCGGATTGGATTATTCAGCAACACCACGATCGCAAGAATCACGAGACCGACAATCAAGCCTAATAACAAACGCTGTCTTTGCATCACTACGAACCGCCGCAACAAGTGATATGATAATCTGTTTTGGCAACGACCCAGAGTTTTCGGTCATGTCGTGTCACTCGGTGGCAAGCTAGCGCACAGTTCACAAAACCCCTCACAGGATTGAAAGTTGAAAGGTTAAACCGGAGGAAGCAAGGCTTCCTTGGTCTTTACAGCTGCGATACTGTTGTGTATTTGAGCGCTACGCGCCGGCTACGCTCACGCCCGTGGCAGATCCCCTGCAATCGTTTTGCCTTAAACTCGCAGTGCGGTCATTTTTTGTACAGCTTCCACAATCTGTTGGGGTTGCACAATCGTCAGATTCTCCAACATCCCGTTGTAAGGCGTTGGGATATCCTGAGAAGACAGGCGTAGTACTGGCGCATCGAGTTCATCAAACAATCGATCATTGATCGACGCGATTAATTCTGCTCCAATACCCCCAGTTTTCATGCATTCTTCCACCACAATCACCCGATGGGTTTTGCGAATGGAAGCCCCGATGGTGTCAAAATCTAGCGGCTTCAAGGAAATCAGGTCAATCACCTCTGGGTCAAATCCCTCTTTTTCCAGCTGCTTCACCGCTTGCATGACGTGATGACGCATCCTGGAGTAGGTGAGAATTGTTACATCTTTCCCCTTGCGAACGACCTCTGCTTTATCTAGAGGAACCAAGTACTCCTCATCAGGCAGGTCTTCTTTTAGGTTGTAAAGCAGGACATGCTCAAAGAATAAAACAGGATTGTCGTCCCGAATTGCAGATTTAAGCAGTCCTTTAGCATTGTAAGGGGTGGAGCAGGCGACGATTTTTAAACCGGGCACTGCCTGAAAATAAGCTTCTAGTCGCTGGGAGTGTTCAGCCCCCAACTGACGCCCAACTCCACCGGGACCACGAATCACCATCGGAATTTTGAAGTTCCCACCGGACGTATAACGCAACATCCCAGCGTTATTGGAAATTTGGTTGAAGGCAAGGAGCAAAAAGCCCATATTCATCCCTTCAATAATGGGTCGTAAACCCGTCATGGCTGCACCGACGGCCAGACCCGTGAAGCTGTTTTCTGCAATCGGGGTATCCAGAACCCGAAGGTCACCGTATTTTTTATACAAATCTTTAGTGACTTTGTAGGAACCACCGTAGTGACCCACATCTTCACCGAGAACAAATACAGCTTCATCGCGTGCCATTTCTTCATCAATGGCTGCGCGGAGAGCGTTGAAGAAAAGTGTTTCCGCCATCAGTACCTCACCAGATTCGGCAAATGCCATCCTAGCATTGCCTAAGCCCCCTCAGGGAAACTACTGCTACAGGTGGTGGAGGCAGCCCTCCAAATGCTACTGTGCGTCATTTGAACGAACAAAAAGGTGTTGAAGATGCGATCGCTCATCAGATCCATGAGCATAACGCCGAAAGCCCCCCTTTCTCAGCCGGAGCTTCACTAAGGAGATAGAGAAACTCAAGCCTAAGTCCTGTTCATTGCAAACGCACTCGGAATTCTAGAAGACTTCTGAGAAGGCTGTCTGGCAGAGAACGTCGTTTTCAAGAATGGTTGAATCACAACATCAGTAAGCAACTGGTACAAGACGCGAAGCTTTCGGGTTCGGCTCTGGCGTTTGAGGACTTGACCGGAATTCGGGACAGTCTTAACGAAAAACCTAGAAGCAAAACTGAGAGGCGTAGGACAAATAACTGGGCTTTTTACCAACTCAGGTTGTTTGTGAATTACAAAGCCGCCATTGCTGGCGTTTTGGTTGTGTTTGTTCCGCCTGCCTATACAAGTCAGACCTGTTCTCGTTGCCGACATGTCCACCCCGTTAAAGGAAAGTCGTATCGGAATGGGAAAAAGTTTAAGTGTGGGTATTGTGGCTTTGAGCATGATAGCGAAGCGTTAGCGAGTCTTCGAGCGTCTGCTGATATCAACGCCGCTTGTAATATTGCTGATTTGGGGAAGTCTGTAAGCCTTCCTGAAAGTCCAGGGATAGCTTGTCTATTAGAGGGGCAACTGCCCCTGTTTAGATGGGCTTGAACCGGGCTAAAGCCCCCGTACTTTAGTCGGGGGTAAGCTTACGAGAACGTTACAACGCTGCGAATAGACTCCCCTGTATGCATCAAATCAAAGGCATGATTAATCTTCTCCAAAGGCATCACATGGGTAATTAGATCATCAATGTTAATTTTCCCTTCCATATACCAATCCACAATTTTGGGCACATCCGTGCGACCCCTGGCCCCCCCGAAGGCTGACCCCTTCCAAACGCGCCCGGTAACCAGTTGAAAAGGACGAGTCCGAATTTCCTCACCGGCACCCGCAACCCCGATGATTACACTCACACCCCAACCTTTATGGCAACACTCTAAGGCTTGGCGCATCACATTAACATTACCAATGCACTCAAAACTGTAATCAGCGCCCCCTTTGGTTAAATCCACCAGGTAGGGAACTAAATCCCCCTCCACTTCCTGAGGATTTACAAAATCAGTCATGCCGAATTTTTCAGCGATCGCTCGCTTATCGGGATTAATGTCAACACCGACAATTTGGCTGGCACCTACCATCCGCGCTCCTTGGATGACGTTGAGGCCAATTCCTCCTAGCCCAAAAACCACGACTCTGGCTCCGGGTTCGACTTTAGCGGTGTAAAGCACGGCACCGATACCCGTAGTCACGCCGCAGCCGATGTAGCACACTTTATCAAACGGAGCATCTTCACGAATTTTCGCCACGGCGATTTCCGGCAGCACTGTGTAGTTGGCAAACGTGGATGTCCCCATATAGTGATAAAGTCGAGTGCCATTGAGCGAGAACCGACTCGTGCCATCGGGCATGACCCCTCGCCCTTGAGTCCCACGAATTGCTTGGCAGAGATTGGTTTTACGACTTAGGCAGTATTCGCACTGACGGCATTCGGGAGTATACAAGGGAATTACATGGTCGCCCGGTTTCACACTGGTGACCCCTTCACCCACCTCCACCACCACACCCGCCCCTTCATGTCCCAGAATGGCGGGGAATATCCCTTCCGAGTCTTTGCCCGAGAGAGTGTAAGCATCGGTATGGCAAACTCCAGTTGCCTTAATTTCAACCAATACCTCACCGGCTTTTGGGCCATCCAACTGAACTGTTTCGATAGTTAATGGCTTCCCGGCCTCATAGGCAACTGCTGCTTTGACCTGCACTTATCCCCTCCTGTTTGGTTCTATCAACAGATTAATTTCAGTGTATGGACATTCGTCTTAATCTGGCGACATCAGCTGTTGTCACAGTGAGGATTTGAATTACACATAGCAGTGGGGGATGCTGAAGCGATCGCGGTAAAGTTAATTAATAGAGGACTTACACAAAATTCTCCACTCAATACGAATAGGAGTAGTAGGGTACGTCGCGATGCACCCTAGAGGTAGAGTTTTGGCGCAAGTGCTGTTATATAGATGGACTTCCCCACGAATTGGGGAGAGCATGGTAAGGAAGATTCATGGGAAACGAAACAATCGTTCTCTTATCCAGCAGAGAAATTGAAAAAATGCGCCGCGCAGGGCGCTTAGGCGCTGAACTTTTAGATCACCTAGCACCAATGGTCAAGCCAGGGGTCAGTACCTTAGAACTGAATGACGAAGCGGAGCGCTGGACTGTAGCACATGGGGCAAAAAGCGCTCCCTTGGGCTATCATGGCTTTCCTAAGTCCATCTGCACCAGTGTTAATGAGGTGGTGTGTCACGGGATTCCCAGTGCTAAACAAATCCTCAAGGATGGCGACATTATCAATATCGATGTGACGCCGACGTTGGAGGGCTACCACGGTGATACTTCTAAAACCTTTTTTGTCGGGACTCCTTCCCCAACGGCGAAAAAATTGGTTGAGGTGACGGAGGAATGTTTAAGAAGAGGGATTGCTGCTGTTAGCCCTGACGCACGTATCGGAGACATTGGTGCGGCGATTCAGGAGTATGCCGAAGCTCATGGCTTTTCTGTCGTGCGAGACTTCGTGGGACATGGCGTGAGTAACATTTTCCATACCGCACCTCAGGTTCCTCACTATGGCACACGGGGGAAAGGAAAGCGTCTCCGCCCTGGTATGGTTTTCACCATTGAGCCAATGATTAATGAAGGGACTTGGGAAGTTGAGGTTCTTGCCGACAAATGGACAGCCGTGACCAAAGATCGTAAGCTTTCTGCTCAATTTGAGCACACATTAGCTGTTACGCAAGAGGGTGTTGAAATTCTTACATTACGGGAAGCGGATGCACAGAGGAAATCCGCTTAGAGATGTGTTAGCAAGAGCGGTGTGTTAAGGTATCGCACTAGGTGAAGTGTGCGAGCGCTCCCCTACTCTCAAAACGTTAATGTGATTTCTAACCTACCTTTGTAAAAATTTTTAGTTCTCTCCTTGAGCTATCACTTTTATGCGCTATCTTAAGGAGGAGAATTAATTCGGTTGCAGATTTTGTTTTCATCAGTAGGCTTCTCGCTTCTGGTCGTTAACAGATTTCTCTCCGCAATTTCAATCTCTACACTCCCCTGTTTTTGGAGAAGATCGATGTCAATTTATGTAGGTAATCTGTCCTACCAAGTTACACAAGACGACCTCAATGCGGTTTTTGCAGAATACGGTACTGTAAAGCGGGTTCAACTTCCCACGGATCGAGAAACTGGTCGCATCCGTGGCTTTGGCTTTGTGGAAATGAGTTCAGACGCTGAAGAAGAAGCCGCGATTGAGGCTCTGGATGGTGCAGAATGGATGGGTCGCGACCTAAAAGTGAATAAGGCTAAGCCCCGCGAAAATAGAAGCTCTTCAGGTGGTTTTCGCAAAAGCAACAACTTCTCTCGTCGCTATTAAGCTTTAATAACAACAATTTTAACCTTTGGGGGCTAGCCGACTTTTATCTGCACTTTATTTTTAAGACTTGTAAGTCAGCCGATTTTTATCGGCTTGTTTTCTTTTTTTTATTTCTTAGTAACTTCTAGTGAATTGTAAGAGCCTCAACTAGAAAAACTTGAGCCTTTTTGCTCTCATTATCATCCATTGAAGCTTCGCCAAATAACGTAGGTATCGAGTCTTTTGCTAATTTCCAGAATGCGACTTTTCAGGGCGACAGATTGACAACAATGAACTGTGAGCAAAAACATATAATAGGGTTTTGTTTGATTTCATCCCGTTCAATCTTCCTACCTTGTAGAAATGTTGCAAACCTCAATAACTTATTAGTTGTCAAGTGCTTTTGGTCAGTAAATCAGAGGGCTTCCTCATAGCTTTGAGCAGATGCAGAGGGACGAGCAATCGGTTACAGTAAGGGTATGTCTATCGTTGTGGTTGAAAACCTGAGCAAAGTCTACCCGGTAGCAGTCAAAGAACCAGGCATTAAAGGCACGTTGGCTCACTTTCTGCGCCGCACCTACCGCTCAGTAAAAGCCGTTCAAGATGTTTCTTTTCAGATCGAGATGGGTGAAGTGGTGGGGTTTCTCGGTCCCAATGGCGCGGGAAAAACGACCACACTCAAAATGCTCACTGGACTTATTCACCCCTCCAGTGGTGGAGTGAGAGTGGCAGGTGATGTTCCCTTTCGCCGTCAACGCGACTTTTTGCAGAAGATTACCCTGGTTATGGGTCAAAAGCAGCAGTTGCTTTGGGACTTGCCAACACTGGACTCTCTGAAAATCAACGCCGCTGTTTATGGAATCTCTGACAAAGAGTTTCGGTATCGAGTCGGAGAACTCACTGAAATGCTTTCTCTGGAAGGCAAACTAACTCAACCCGTGCGCAAGCTTTCTCTGGGTGAACGGATGAAAGCTGAACTGCTAGCCGCACTACTCCACCAACCCCAGATACTCTTCCTGGATGAGCCAACATTGGGATTAGATGTCAACGCCCAAGTTGGAGTACGCGACTTCCTCCGCGAGTATAATCGGCGCACAGGTGCCACGATACTTTTGACCAGTCACTACATGGCAGATATCACCGCCTTGTGCCAACGGGTACTGCTAATTTACGCCGGTCAGCTGATTTATGATGGTTCTCTGGAGGGACTCGTTGACCGCTTTGCACCTTATCGGGAAGTTCAGGTAGAACTTGCTTCTGGATTACTAGAAGCACAGCTATCTACCTATGGTGAAGTGCAATCGGTTGAAGGTCGGGAGGTGCGTTTTTTGGTAAAGCGCGAGGCACTTACGAGTACAGTATCGCGGATTTTGGCTGAGCTGGAAGTTATTGATTTAACTGTAACCGAGCCGCCAATTGAAGAAGTGATTGGTCGCGTCTTTCGTGCAGGAGTCGTTTCATGAATCGAGCCATCAGAAAGGCTCAAGCATTCCTCTCGGTTTACTACGCCCATATGCTGGAGTACCGAGCGGAGTTGTTGTTGTGGGCTCTTTCAGGAACTTTACCGCTGATTTTGTTGGGTGTCTGGACAAAGGCATCCCAAAATGGACAATTTGGACTGGAGCCAGCAGATTTTGCTCGCTACTTTCTCGCGGTTTTTCTGGTTCGCCAGTTTAATGTAGTTTGGGTTGTTTGGGAGTTTGAAAAGGAAGTGGTGCAAGGGCGACTTTCCCCCCGACTCCTGCAACCTATCGATCCAGCGTGGCATCATGTCGCCATGCACTTGTCTGAACGGCTTGCTCGTCTGCCTTTCGTGGTAGTGCTGGTGGGTTTGTTTTTTCTCCTTTATCCTCAGGCCATTTGGCTGCCGAGTCTGGGCAGAGTGTTGCTGTTTGTGCCAGTTGTGGCACTGGCTTTTACTGTACGATTCTTGATGCAGTATACTTTTGCTCTGCTTGCCTTCTGGACAGAACGAGCTAGTGCGATCGAACAATTCTCCTTTTTGTTTTACTTGTTTCTGTCTGGCATGATTGCCCCTTTAGAAGTCTTTCCTCCAGCTGTGCGTGAGGTAGCACAGTGGACTCCCTTTCCTTATCTAATTCACTTCCCCGCAGCGATTTTAATTGGGCTACCTGTGGATATTGTGCGAAGTATTTTAGTGATGCTGGGTTGGAGTCTGCTATTTTTCATCTTGAACCGCTGGTTGTGGCGCAAGGGATTGAAGCAATACTCTGGGATGGGAGCTTAGTTGGGTAATAGTTAAAAATTCGTAGATTTGATCGCTCCGCTCACGAAGTATCTTCTCTAAGTACACAACTTTTTCCTCATGCCTCATCTGTCTAACATCCCAGCCTTGCTAATCTCATCGCTACAAGAATGTGTTCAACCTCAGAGTTCCCTCGTAGTTGTAGTGATAAATTTGCTTAATCTCAAGCCCCAAACCAAGTCTCAACAATACTAATGTCACTAACGACGATTAATAAGTCACTGTACAAGATAGTACTCGAAGCGTTCCCGGAGTTTGTCAACGGTCAAATTCTGAGTCCAATATTCCACCAAGGCATGACCAAATGCCCAAGCATTGCGCTCCGGTGAAGCCGGATTTTCCAGCAGCAGAGGCCAAAGGGATAGCAGGTCAAAGTTGCGAATGTTAGTCTCACCCGAACTCAATAGTGAGAATAGGTCATACGCCATCTGGAGTTTACCAATAACGATCGGTAACTCTTCTACTGGGATTTTTTCGGCTAGCAGATAAGCCAGGGTTGGCTGTCCGGTTGTCAGCGTACTCAGGAACTGGAGGACAGGACTTTTCAACAGTGTGGTGAGTCCCTGCGTGGTTGCCATCTGGAAGGTGTAGCGATCAATAATTTTAGCAGCAGCGACGGTACGGGCTTCCAGGTTCCGCAAAAAGCGGGCGAGGCGAAGTTGCTTGACAGGGTCGATCGCGTCAACCAATGCTAACGATAGCGCGTCCACTCCCCATGCCGTTCGACCTGTTTTCCTGTCAGTGGTTACTACGGGTAGAACAAAATCGCAGAACTCGTCCAGTAACTGGGCGCGATACTCCGTGGCTTCCCGAATAGCCTTTTCCTTGGGTCGATCGCCCCATTCCCAATCATAAGGCGGTTCCCACTCGCGGATGGGACGGAGACGATCCACTTGGGTAACAATTGCGATCGCAGGCAAGTCTGCAATGTCCGCCTTCATATCCTTAAGAAAGTCCACATCCATTTGCAAAGCCGGATCGAGGGCAGGGGTAACGAGTAGCAGCAGATCGGCATTGGTGGCATAGTCGAGCACGAGTTCCCGCAAATCGGCACGGTTGACTTGTTCGTAACCTGGCGTATCCCAAAGTGTCAGGGTTTCTCCGATTTGAGTCTGCCAGTGATAATTTTGAATGCGATCGGTACTGGGCAATACATCAACTTCAGCTAAATCTGCCTGAAATAGCGTATTAATCAAGCTGCTTTTTCCAGAACCCGTTCGCCCTACCAGTAGAATATTGACGGGTTTTTGCTCAACTTTTTCAGCAGGTTCGGCTTGAGTTAGGATGTCTCGGAGAGTTTGAGTCTTCGCCTTGGGTAGCGTCGGGGCGGCAACTGGGGATTCTGCAATGGGTAGAGTGGTGCCGCCGTAAAGTGCGATCGCTTGCCGACATAAGTTTCGCAGTGCCGCTTCCCGTAGGGACTGACCCAAATTCACCAGTAATTGCTGAGTGGCTTGGTTACTCGAACCTTGACTTGCAACTCTGGCTACTGCCGCCGCCGGATTTAATACCCACTGCGCCCAGTTCCAAACTTGCCAGAGTTTACGGGCAGTTGGCTCTAGTTTACGGTAGACTTCGTAAGCTTGGTAGGCTTGCCCAACTGTAACTTGATTTAGGGCAGGGGATAACTTTTGCATCCATCGATCCATATCATCCATTGTTCCCCGAATCAGCCCATAAGCCTGGGGCACGTAGATGGAAAGCAGGGGATACTTGACTTCAGGATGATAGATATGTGCGATCGCAACCACAATTTCTTGGCATCGCTTCCAAAATATTGACCAGTCTTCCCAAATGGGTGGATCGTTTTGTGCCTCTTTTAGAATGGCTTGGACTGCCGTTTCTGCTTTACTAGTGGCGTCTGTTCCCGTTGGCTGTAGCGTTGTGTCGTCGGCGGCAGATTCCAGTTCTTGGTTGACTTCTGCTAATACAGCTTCTAGCTGGTTTACCTCAGAGCGAGTCCATCTCACCAGCAACCAACGCCAACCCACTAATAGGATGGTGAATACAGCCCAAATCCAATTAATGCCCCACTCGTGAATCTGCCTTCCTGCGGAGATTAGTAGGAAGGTGACGATAATTGCGATCGGGAGTGCCAACACCACCCACTGCCAAGGTTTTAATCGCACCATTGCCCTATGCCTGCCTCGATTAGACTGCTTATACCGTTATTGTCGCTAACATTCCTCTGACGCTAGACCGCCTACCGGGGGATAACATGACAAATAACCGCATTCGATTGCTGATTTCTTTCCGGGAAGTAAAGCTACACGCCGTGAGCGAAAGCAATATGAGGAGTGATAACTGATGGAAGCTGAGTATGATTTTAGCCAGGGGAAGCGAGGAGCGATCGAGCCGACACCGCCAGGAAAAACTCGTATTACTATTCGATTGGATGATGATGTGTTGGCATGGTTTCGTGAACAAGTCCATTCAGCAGGTGGGGGAAACTATCAAACGTTAATTAATGATGCACTTCGTGAGTACATCCAACAGCGTCGTGAACCGTTAGAGGAAACGTTACGGCGAGTTGTACGGGAGGAACTTGAGCGAATTGGGAAATGAAGAGTGAGATTAGTTGCGATTCTGCAATTGTAAGAATATTCCTTGTCCACTCAGCTTTTGAGACTTATTGCCGTATAACCGGGTTGAATCCGAGCAAGGAGACGTAGGTAGATGTGTTAGACATGTCTTTGCTCATAGGGTTATTACTGCCGTCTAGCTTCCCAGTAATCGCTTAATTGAAACTGTAATATCAGGAAAGGCAGCGGATTCATTTTACCCGGAGTGAAAGTTTCTTGGGAATATAGCCTTCATCCGGCTCTGTTAATATCCTATTCTGTAATCTGAGCAAAGGAACTGGTGTGATAAAACTATTATTTGTTTGTAGCCAGAACCGATTACGCAGCCCTACCGCTGAAGCAGTGTTCTCTGAATATGAGGGATTAGAAGTAGATTCAGCAGGACTTGATCGGGAAGCAGAGATACCTTTGTGTAGTGAGGCGCTCCAGTGGGCAGATATCATTTTTGTCATGGAAAAGTCCCATCGAAGTAAACTTTCAAAGAAGTTTCAGCCGTGGCTCAAAGACAAGCGAGTCATTTGCCTAGATATCCCTGATGAATATGAGTACATGGAGCCAGCTTTGATGGAATTACTTAAGAAAAAAGTGCTACCTCTACTTGGAACGTTTTAAAGGAAGCTGTAAAGTGGATTTAATTAATAGTTAAACACTAGACAACTACGCTATGTCTTCACGCTATCTGACAATCGATGAACTTCTTCAGAGGATGGATGAGCCGTACAAATCTGGCTGCCAAAATCTCCTTGCCGAACATCGAAACTTGTTTCAGACAGCAAGAGGTTCATCCCACAACCATCAGGCTTGGACTGGCGGATACTTCGATCACCTACATGAAGTGATGAACATTGCGGTTGTCTTTTACAATAAGCTGAACAAGCTGCGCCCTCTACCGTTTTCCCTATCTGATGCTCTTGTTGTACTCTTTGTACATGATTTGGAAAAGCCGTGGGCGTATACGCAAGTCGAGGGAACTTGGCGCAGAAACGATGAGTTCCGCTCAAAGGAGGACACTCATGCTTTTCGGCTAAAGAAGCTTGGAGAGTACGGACTCCAACTGCCTAGGCATATAGAGCGTGCGATATTCTTTGCTGAGGGCGAACTGCATCATTACAACAATCGTGAAAGGGCTATGAGTCCACTAGCGGCATTTTGTAATACTTGTGATGTGACAAGTGCTAGGCTGTGGCATGATCGCCCGCTGCAACAGGACGATTCTTGGATAGGGGCAGGGCGGTTTCGCACCTAACCCATCACTGCATCTGATGAATATAGATGCATATTCAGTGATTTTTGGCAATCATCTTTAGCTGAACAATTTACCTATGTTTATCTAAGTTAAAGATTTATCAATAAACCGTTACAAAGGTTAGTAGAATAGCATCATCAACAGCTTAAGTATTTTTGCTCATTGCCATGATGCCGGATCAATTCCCCTGGCTAACCGCGATTATCCTGCTCCCACTCGTTGCTTCCCTCGCCATCCCTGTGCTACCTGATAAAGAGGGCAAGCGCGTGCGATGGTATGCCCTGGGCGTAGGTATCGGGGACTTTGTATTGATGTGCTACGTCTTTTGGAAGCATTACGATGCGAGCAGCGCCACTTTTCAACTCGTGGAAAAGTATGCATGGGTGCCCCAGTTAGGTCTGAACTGGGCAGTTTCGGTTGATGGTCTGTCCGTACCGCTGGTGCTTCTGGCAGGACTAGTGACAACACTTTCGATTTTTGCCGCGTGGCAAGTCGATTATAAGCCTCGCCTCTTCTACTTCCTGATGCTGGTGCTTTATTCCGCACAGATAGGGGTGTTTGTGGCGCAAGACGTTATGCTGCTATTTATTATGTGGGAACTCGAATTGGTTCCCGTCTACTTGCTAGTCTCAATTTGGGGCGGCAAAAAGCGTCGCTACGCCGCTACAAAATTCTTACTATATACCGCAGCAGCTTCTATATTTATTTTGGTGGCAGCGCTGGGCATGGCGTTCTATGGTGACAATATCACCTTCGATATGGTCGAACTCGCCATGAAGGATTACCCGCTGGCGCTAGAACTGCCTCTTTACGCGGGATTGCTGATTGCGTTTGGTGTCAAGCTGGCTGTTTTCCCCCTGCACACCTGGCTACCTGACGCCCACGGCGAGGCCTCTGCTCCTGTATCGATGATTCTGGCGGGTGTGCTGTTGAAGATGGGCGGATATGGATTGATTCGCCTGAATCTGGAGCTTCTACCCGATGCCCACGTTTACTTTGCACCGATTCTAGCAATTCTGGGCATTGTCAACATTAGCTACGGCGCGTTTGCCTCTTTTGGTCAGACCAACATGAAGCGTCGCCTCGCGTATTCGTCGGTTTCCCACATGGGGTTTGTCCTGTTGGGGATTGCATCCTTCACCGATGTAGGAATCAGCGGCGCGTTGTTGCAGATGATTTCGCACGGTTTAATTGCAGCCGTGCTGTTCTTCCTGGCAGGCGTGACCTACGATCGCACTCATACCCTGATGATGGATGAGATGGGCGGGATTGGTCAGGTGATGCCGAAAGTATTTGCTCTGTTTACCGCAGGTGCAATGGCATCGCTGGCTCTCCCTGGTATGAGCGGCTTTGTTAGCGAACTTTCGGTTTTCGTTGGCGTGACAACCAGCGATATCTACAGCTCGACGTTCCGCACCGTCACAGTTTTCCTTGCCGCCGTGGGACTCATCCTCACGCCAATCTATCTGCTCTCGATGCTGCGGCAGGTTTTTTACAACTCTGGTGCTGCACCGACCTGTGACCTTGATGGAAGCTTGAAAAATCTGAACAATCAAGGAAATCAAGAAGCGGTTTGCTTCGGAACAAACTGCGTACTCCCTGCGGAGGCTCGCTATAACGATGCCAGTCCGCGTGAAGTGTTTATCGCGGCCTGCTTTCTGGCGCTGATTGTCGGCATCGGATTCTACCCCAAGTTAGCTACGAATGTGTATGACGTGAAGATGGTTGCGGTGAACGCTCAGGTTCGCCAATCCCATTCCCAAATCGCGAAAGCAAATCTCTCAATCTATGGCAAGGGATTCTGGTTCCCTAGAGTCGCAGAGACTGAACTAGCCTCTGTTCCGGGAATTATCAAGTAAGCTTATCGAACTCTACACTCTGTTGGAAATCAAGCGATCGCCTAAGAAAAGAGCGATCGCTTTTTTGTAGCTTCACTAGAAGGACAGCCGAGATCATACGAGCAGCTTTAAACCCATTAATTTCGGTAAAGCTTAAATACTCTACACATTCCAGAGATTGCAGAGTCAGGTACCTTTATAAGTAATACCGTTTTCCCAAGCATGTGCAACAGCTTTCATCTTGCTCCCCCTTAAAAAGGGGAAGGGATCTGAATATGTAGCAAGCTGAAGGGAAATAGTACAACCCCTTGCACTACCTGATTCCAGCTTGGCAATGCATCCTCCCCTTTCCACACAGCCTCAGCCGGAGCCCGAAAACAAATATCCAGATTGCCTATACATGGAGTTGGAAGGAATTCCAGTTCAGCCAGATAGCCATGAACATCTAGCGCTTTGGACAACATCAACCCCAAGACAACAGATCGATCTGCATTTGACAATCCACTTTAACGAGCAATGGGAATCACTGGATAAGGGCCGTGTTAAGTTTGGTCTCAAAGGTGGAGAACTGAGACTCAAACTGGAAAGCAGTGAAATTCCCCATGAATCCCGCGAATTAGTGGGCTCCCTGGAACTGCACACGGCAAAAAAAAAGCAAGACCCCAAAAGGAGTCAAGCGCCAAAGGGTATACCGCGTCGTGCATCAGCGATCGCCTTATCGTTAAATGGTAATAAACCTCCAGCTCAGGTAACGGCTGGTACAAAGCAAAGATCAGCTCAAACTGAGCTAACTCCCGTCACAGTCTGTCATGTAACGCAAAAAGTGACAGAGGAGAATCCCGTCTGGATCTTTGAAGAAGAAATGGGTGAACCCGTCTTAAAAGGCGGCCTCAATCAGGTAAAGCTTGGCACCTTAAATATACTCACATTACCCTGTCGAGTGGAAGCAACGTTTGAAGTTTCCAAGCGAGATGTGTGTCTAACGGATGCTGAAGGATTATGGCCGCCAGACATTAGTCGCAATAAAAGGGCAGTGTTAGACAGACTGATTATCCAGCGCTTGCTGGAACCCAAATTAAAGCCCTATCTCAGTCGATCGGAGTTGCATTATGACTGATGACAAATCCCAATTGGATTTACACAGCCTGATCCAGCACATCATAGAAACAGAAACAGACAATCTTGAGCAACTGGCGGCGATTGCGGGTCTAAACCTTGCTGAAGATTTTGCTGAAGCTGACCTGAGCAATACGGATTTATGTGAAGCCAATCTGATTGATGCTGATTTGAGAGGTTCCAACCTGAGGGGGGCAAATCTCAGAGCTGCCAATCTCAGAGGAACCGATCTCAGGGGGGCTGACCTCAGGGGCGCTCATCTCGAAAGTGCCTCTCTTAGAGGAGCTAATCTCAGGGGAGCCAACCTTAGGGGGGCTGACCTCAAAAGTACCGAGCTCAACAGTGCTAACCTGAGCGATACCAACCTCAGCGAGGCTCAACTCTGTTGTGCTGATCTGAGCCGTAGTGACATTAGGGGTGCTGATATCAGGGATGCTAACCTTCAGGGCGCGATCTTGAGCGATGCCAAACTCCGGGGAGCCAACATGGGTCGTGTCAACCTGAGCAATGCCAACCTGAAAGGGGCTTGTCTGATTCGTGCCTACCTTGGCGGTGCCGATCTCCGAGGTGCCGATATCGATGGTGCTGACCTGAGAGAAGCCGACCTGAGCGAGGCCAAACTGAGCAGTGCTACACTGAGGGGAGCTAACCTTAAGGCTGCTAATTTGAGTCTTGCCGACTTGAGTGGTGTCAACCTCATCCGTGCCACCCTAAGTAGTGCCGACCTAATGCGTGCCAACCTAAGGGATGCTGACTTAATCCGCACAAACCTGAGCGGTGCCGATCTTAGGGGAGCCGACCTAAGTCTTGCTGACTTAAGCCTTGCCAACCTCTGCCTTGCTAACTTGGGCAGCGCCAACTTGATTCGTGCCAACCTCAGCATTGCTGAATTGAGTGGTGCTAACCTCAGCGATGCCAACCTCAGTGAGGCCGATTTAAGGGGAGCCAATGTCGAGAATGCTCAGTTTGCAAGGAATTTGGGAATTTCTGCTCAAACAAAACATGTCTTACTCAGGCGTGGGGCAATCTTTGAGGATTCAACGAGCGTTAGCGCAGCATACCGTTAGGCTTATCGCTCAGAGGTTCTAGCGCCTCACTAAGGTCTCGTGCAAAAATACGAAGATACGGGAACACCGTGATATCGGACTGAGTCTCAAACTCTGAGGTTGAGCATCTCTCCATTTCGGTTAGGTATCAGTCGGCAAAAACAACAGATAACAGTAACTGACCGAAGACAGTGCATCTTCCACCAGACTGAATATTAGACTTGAGTAGCCGATAAAAAACGCAGCAAGCAAGAATTAAGAGCTGTTGCCCTGAAGTTGGGACGAAAGATTCAGGCTCTCAGTCTATCTGGAACTTAGGTAGATAGGAAATTTAAAAGTCAAAGCCTAAAGGTGGCTGATGTTTGAAGCAAACAGGAAATTTAGAAAACCAATTTGGGTTAATTTCTTAGTTCTGGCATTGCTGCTAGTAACTAGCGGATTCACACTCTCTGGTTGTCAAAAACGTCTTCCAGCAAGTAAATCCACTGAGAAGGCCAAAAAAAATCAGCCTGTCAAGGTTGAGCAACACAAATCCAGTAAACAACTCAAAAAAAAGCAGTCGGCTAAGTCTACTCAAAAAAGAGACAAGGATGATGACACCGAGGAGGATGATGATCCAGAATAATCGTTACTGATTCTAGGTGTTCGTGCTACCCTCCTGATCATGGAGATTCTAACGGATAACGGTACACTAGCAACAACTCTACGAGAGCGCCGTCAACGCCTCGCGAAAGTGATTGATTTCCCGGTCATTCTTTGGTCAGGACAAAGAAGTCCTCGCAACTTTTCGGCTAATCTTTACCCGTTTCGGGCTAGTAGTCACTTCCTGTACTTTGCAGGTTTGTCGCTAGAGAATGCAGCAATTTTCCTGCATGGTGGAAAGCTAGAACTGTTTGTGGACGAGGCACCTCCTAGCAGTGCTCTTTGGCATGGGGAGATGCCAAAGCGGGAGGCAATCGCTCAGGCGATCGGGGCTGATGCGGCCTTTCCATTGTCAGAACTGCCATCAAAGTCAACGGGTGCAGCAACCATTGCCGTCCAAAATGCCACTATTTATCGCCAACAAACTCAAATTCTAAATCGATCCGTGGCACCCGCAGATGCGGCTGAAGGAATTGATAGGGAGTTAGCCAAAGCGATCGCTTCTTTGCGATTGTCTCACGATACAGGCGCTCTCTCGGAATTACGGAAAGCCGCCGCCGTCACCGTAGAAGCTCATAAAGCGGGAATGAGGGCAACCCTGACAGCCAAGATTGAAGCTGGGGTACGGGGCGCGATGGAACATGTAATTATTGCCCACAATATGACTGATGCCTATGGTGGCATTGTTACTGTTCATGGTGAAGTACTACACAACGAGCAATATCACCACCCTCTGCAACCGGGAGATTTACTTCTGGCTGATGTGGGGGCTGAAACATCGATGGGGTGGGCGTCAGACGTAACCCGCACTTGGCCTGTCACGGGTAAGTTTTCCCCCACCCAGCGCGACCTCTACCAGATCGTCTTGGCAGCGCATGATGCCTGTATCGACAAAATCCGCCCTGGAATCGAATATTTGGATATTCATCTTTTGGCAGCATCAGTAATTGCCCAAGGCTTGGTGGATTTAGACATTCTGCGGGGACAGGCGTCAGATTTAGTCGAAATGGATGCCCATGCCCTCTTCTTTCCTCACGGTGTGGGTCATTTGTTGGGCTTGGATGTCCACGATATGGAAGATTTGGGGGATTTGGCGGGTTATGAAGAAGGAAGAAGCAGGAGTTCGCGCTTCGGCTTAGGCTACCTGCGGCTCAATCGACCTTTGAAACCGGGAATGCTGGTCACGATTGAACCGGGGTTCTATCAAGTCCCGGCAATTTTGCATGACCCAGAAATGCACTCGAAATATCAGGAGGTTGTCAATTGGGAGCGTCTTGCCCAGTTTAGCGATGTTCGGGGCATTCGTATTGAAGATGACGTTTTGGTCACCCAGGAGGGCAGCGAAGTGTTAACAGCCAAGTTGCCAACTGATGTGGATGCGATCGAGCAATTGATTCAATGTTAAATGAATCAAGAAGTATAAATTTTTTCAACCTTCAACCTTCAACCTTCAACCTTGCCTATGGTTGTCGAATCTGACTTTTGACCCAGCGTCGAAAGGAGCTCACTAGCTCTAAATAGTCCACGACTCCAGCTTGAAGCAGAAAATGATCAACTTTGTCGATGTACAAAGTCGGAAAAGCAAGACTGTGGTTGCTTGGAATATACCGCTTGTTTTGCAGCTGATGGATAGTAAGGAATATGCCATCGTAGCACCATATTTCTGGTACACCTATATTGGCTAAGACTTCTAATCGACTTGTGGCACTACTGGTGATATCTATCTCAATTGCCAAATCTGGCGGCGGGTCTTGAGTCAGGTCAATCTTCTTTTTGCCTTTAACAGCGCTTTGGTTCTGGATGTAAAAACATTCATCAGGTTCTAGGCCACAGCCAAGGTCTTGACAGTGAAACGTTGTGGAACCAAGGGGATAGATACTAATTCTCAGTTCTTCAGCGATGGTTTCGACAAAGCGACTCGCTAACTTTTTGTAAATCTCATGCTCTGGTGAGGGAGCCATGATTTCGAGGATGCCACGATTGTAAGTAAGGCGCAATCGACGCTCGTGCAGTTCCCCCAGCAAGATGTGATAGGTCTGCCAACTAATACCGGATAGCTGGATGCATTGTTCTGGTTGCCTGAGCGTGTTGCGGGTCATAACCCTATTGTCTGCTATCTGGGATCAGGTCGTTATGTGGGTTTACATCCTCAATATCAAGCACAAGCAACAGAACATCGCCTCATGCTTCTAGAATGGCGAAAAGCTGGCTCAAATTTACTCCATTGAGAGTGAGATTAATCTTTGGCGGCTGTGCGATCGCGTCTCCCTGCGCTAACGCTACACTTCGTAAACGAGCGATCGCCACAGACGCAAGATATATAGCTGACTTCCAGGAATCCGATTAGATTAATAGATGCCTTAGAACTGCAATCAAAAATCAGTTTTAAGGCATCTGTCTATTAATCCTCAAACTCGTCTATCATCCCAGGGCTAATCAGGGTAATGTCAAACTCATCGAGTGGCCCAGTTGGATTGGTATTTTGTCTGAGCAGGTAATATTTTGCACTGACCTGCGGGCCAAATACGATCTCGTCCTCATTCTCAAGATCGTGGGCTTGAAGCTTGCGACCATTAATCAAAAGTCCGTTCGCGCTGGGCTTGCCTTTGAGATTACCATCAACAATCTGGTAGTACTGACCGCCATCCTCACGCTGTCGGCGTACTAACGTTGCGTGATGGCGAGAGACAAACTGAGAGAATAGGCGGATATCAGAGCTTGGATCTCTGCCTATAGAATACACGGCCTCTTCTAAGGGAAATTCTCGACGTCCCTTTTCGTCTTCAATAATCAATAAATGGTTTTGATTTGATTGTGTAGCCATCGAAGAATAATAAATAGTTGAAAAACGCCTACTTGGAGAATACTCAAAGATTACCCCTCATTACGTCAGTTGAAGTTTCTCACTTCAACTAGAGTTCCCGTCTATTCCCTGTAAAGGCAGTTAGGGTAATCGTTCTCAGGCTCTGGTGGAGGTGTTGCGGGAAGAGGATGTTGCATGGCTAGGATGGGAATCGGTGATTCAGAGATTGCTGTCGCTACAAAGCTAGGCTAGCATGAGGCTTCAAGCGGTTGCCTATATTTATTGGTAGTATGCCTCACACTGGCCTATCCCTTGATGTTTTACCCACTAGAGGCGGTGAAACATGGGCGCACTTGAGGATTAATTAACAGTAGTAGTTTTGTTAACAATTGTTAATTCAATTTGACTCACGCGATCAGCAAACGCCAATTGTCTATTAGCTCCCAGCGATTCAGGCTATTTGAGATTTTGCCTTAGTAAACCCCAGACGCTTTTCACCTTACTCGTGTCTGTTCATCTCCCGACCGACATAGATAAAGTCTGGTATGTTTTTTATGTTGGTTTGAATGGCTGAGCAGGAAAATGCGATCGCCACCCGTGTTCCATCTTTGGTTAAACCAACGACTTCTACCTTTCGTGACAAATTTTGCGCCATAAAATATTGTTGACTGGCTTCTAATAGTGAATCATATTCATGTATAATTTTACAAATTTGCGTGCCAATAAGTTCTTCTTCACTATACCCAAATATTTTCTTGGTTGCTGTATTAGCAATTTTAATTATTCCTGATTGGGTTGTTACTAATAATGCATCAGCAAGAGATTGAATAATTTTATTTAAGTACTCATTAGAAGAATCCCAAGCTTCTAATAAAAGAGTAACCTCATTAGATCTTTGGACTAATCTTTGCTCTAAAAGC
>NZ_DATNPA010000039.1:0-3543 GCF_036703385.1 Allocoleopsis sp.
TAACTGCAAAGCCGCTAACGCTGCTCGATCTAATAACAAGTAAGGTTTCGTTGACCACAACTGTTGCAACGTAGTCACATCACCAGGAATAACTCGGCGATCGCTGTAAAAACTCAAACTCGGACGCCCATACGCAAACGACATATAAACTACAGCCTCAGGCGGAGTATGTGCTTGAATTAAAGCCGCCACTGGCTTGACTGGAAACGCTTCATTCAATTCCCATAACCAAGATTTAGAAGTCATCAACAGCCCTAAAGTCAAGTACATTCCCAGTAACAAAATAAGAATAAATCTTGGATTATTCTGTTGAATGTACCAAGCTACTGTGCCCATTGTTAGCGCTACCACACCACCCATAATGATTAAAACGGGCTGAGGGTCTGCCAAAATAAAGTAAACACAACCTGCCAAACCTGCGATCGCCAAAAAGCCAAATATCCATACTAAAAATCTTGGATAACGCTGGCTATGTTGCCAAAACTCAGCTAATTGAGCAGCAACAGCAAGGGCAAAAAATGGATATACGGGCATGATGTACCAGGGAAGCTTTGTGTTCATCACAGAAATCGTTGCCAAATAACCAATCGTACCAATCAGAACCAAACAACCCCAACTGCTCCGGCGTTTTTGCCAAGCCAGATACAAACCCCCAGGCCAAAATATCATCCAAGGCCAAGTATATTTGAGTAACTCTAGTAAGTAATACCAGGGAGCGCCCCCATGATTTTCAACGGATTGGGAGAGGCGTTCCAACCCTTGAGACTGAAAATGAACCTGAACAAAATTTGCTCCGTAGTGCTGCCATTGGGCTGCATACCAGGCTAAAACAGGTAGATTGCCTAACAGTAAACCCAGCCAAAGATAAGGACTTTTTAATAAAGCAAACTGTCTATCGGCTAGGAGAAAGCTAAAAGCGATCGCAGCTAGAGGAACCACTAATAAGCCCTTTGTGAAGCCAATCAGTCCTACACCAAATCCCACCCCAACAGCCCAGCGCCTATCCTGACGGGATTTGAGCAGGCACAACAGTAGCAAGAGGAAGAACGTAACTGCTGTACCATCCAGCATTGCCAAACGCCCGTGACGCACAACGGGTAGCAGGGTTAAGTAAACACTGGCTGCAAAAACAGCTGGTAAACTTTGGCGAAAAAGTTCTCGTCCTACTAAATACAGCAGGGGTACGCCGCAAGCTGATAAGAATGCACCAGGCAGGCGTGTGGTAAATTCATGAACACCCCCGATTTTGTAGCTCAGCGCAATTAACCAATCCATCAGCGGCGGTTTGAGGAGGTACGACTTTCCCTGTAAGGTGGGATAGAGCCAGTTGCCAGTGCGATAAATTTCTCTAGCGACTAAGGCACGAGTTCCCTCATCCCAGTCACGTAAGGGTACGTTGCCTAAAGCAATGCCCCACAAGACAAAAGCTGCAATCAAAAAGCCGAGAAACCATTGTGTTTCTGTGGGAGAGTGTTTTAAATGGGGCATGGGGCGAAGGGTGAGGGGTTCTCAGTTCTAAGCTGAATGTAACTGACTTCAGCGAACTCCTGCAGAATTTACCCCCTAAATCCCCCAAATTTGGGGGACTTTGAACTCTGGCTCCCCCAGAATTGGGGGTTGGGGGCGACTCGGATCGTTAAGTCAGTGACATTCGTTCTAAGATTGATTCACGAGTTTCTGAACTCCATTAATGAAGCTTTTAGCTGACGGGATGACAAGGAGTTTGAAACGGTTGATTGATAAGGATGTTACCTTTTTACTATCGAACTAGGGGATTGGTTGGCGCAGCGGCAATAGTTTACCCCATTAACTCGGAAGAGCCGAAAATCGAATTCCTAGACGATTTACTCAGGCGCGGCTGCGCATGGCTCAAAGATTACATTGCTAGCCGCCCTGAAGATGCTGCTGATATTTGTCCGAATCGGTCTTGATGAGATCGCATTCACATTTCTAGAACGTGGCTGCGATTGGCTCAAAGAATATCTGACGGTTCATCCTGATGCACCTAAAGTTTGCCCTGGTCAGTAGGGCTGTTTAAAGAAGCGCTCTTCCCACCTGACTGACAATACTCAACCATTCTAGTTTTAGAGGCGATCGCTCATCCAAAATGCTCAAATGTTATGGTGATGAGCAATTGGGTTAATGTAGATGAACGCTTACAGGCGTTGGGCTACGCTGAAGAGAAGCAGTCAATCATCAATCAAGAGGACATGCTGATGGTTCCATTCCTAAAACAGTCTGCCTCATTGCCGCCGTTGGAGAATGGCGATCGCCTTACCCGTGCTGAATTTGAGCAGCGATACCAGGCAATGCCGCACCATAAAAAAGCAGAACTGATTGAAGGCAGAGTATTTATGGCATCTCCAGTCCGAGCCAGAAAACACGGAAAACCCCATGCTGCCATCATGATGTGGCTAGGCACGTACTGGCAAGAAACTCCTGGTATCGAACTACTGGATAACACCACCGTGCGCCTAGATGCTGACAATGAGCCGCAACCTGATGCTTGTCTGCGAATTGAAGAAGCGATCGGGGGACAATCTCGCATCACAGAGGATGATTATATTGAGGGTGCCCCGGAATTGATTGTCGAAATTGCTGCCAGTACTGCGTCCTATGATTTGCATGATAAAAAGCAAGTCTATCGCCGCAACGGGGTGCAGGAATATCTAGTGTGGCGAGTGCTTGATCAAGCTTTTGATTGGTTTGTGTTGCAGGATGGAATTTATGTGAGTTTGCCAATTGATGATGATGGCATCCTGCGGAGTCGAGTATTTCCGGGGCTGTGGCTAGCCGTCAATCATTTGTTAGCAGGCAACTTAGCTCAAGTTATAGCAGGATTGAAACTGGGCTTAGAATCCCCAGGCTATCAAGCGTTTCAGCAGTTGTTAGGCGGAAAGTTAAAAAATTGAAAGGCGATCGCTCATCCAAAATACTGGAATATTGAAGTTTCAGGGGCGATCACTGTTGTAAAAAGCTGGGATATTCAATCTCATCACTCCAGCTCCCTAGTTTCCTCCGCTCCCCCAGAGCACCGTTACAGAAATGGTTCCACGGAAGGGCGTTAGCGTAGCGGTAGCGAGCCTGCGAGCGTCAGCATTTGCACAGAAAAATCAGGGTTTGAGCGATATATTGTCGTCCAAATGCTTCGCCCCTACCCCTAATTTTGATTACTGAATCGGCGCTCCAGCTCCCCCACTCCCCCAGCTTCCTCATCTCCTATCTACCTGATAAACATCAATCGGTTGAGCAATACCCTTAAGAGTTTTAGCACCCAATGCTTGACAATCAAAAAACTCTTGAACCTGTCGATAAGTTGCCTCACTAAGTATGACCGAGTTCAGCGCTGCTTGCCCTTGCAGCCTAGCTGCAATATTAGGAGTGACGCCAATCGCTAACCGCTCATACTTATTGCTGCCTCCGACTTCTGCCACAACGACTAACCCGGTGTGAATGCCAATCCGCACAGCTAGAGAAATTCCTCGTTCCGCTTTTAGGCGAAGATTTAATTGTGCGATCGCAGCCAAAATTTCCAATCCCGCC
>NZ_DATNPA010000040.1:0-6132 GCF_036703385.1 Allocoleopsis sp.
GATTGCTCTTCCTGAATAACTTCTTTAAAAATCAATAAACCTGTATTAAGAATCTCCTCTATTTGGCTAGGATCAGCTAAGTTTTTTTTAAAGAGAATAAGTAGACGTATTAAACTTTCATCATCTTGATATTTTAAAACATCTTCTAATTTAACTTCAAGCTTATCTTCATTAACAGTATTTTTGAGGAAAGCGAAAACTGCTTGATGAATCGCTGAATGTTCTTTTTTAGCATTCAATGTATCACTATTAGTCTCTATAGTATAATCTTTAGTTACTGGGTGTTGTTCTTTTCCAAAATCAATAATACCCAACTCTATGAACAGTCTGTCAATTGCTAATATTTGCTTTTCAATAGCTAATAGAAGCATCAGTCTTAAATTAGAATAAAATTCTCCAATTGGATTGAACAACCACCAAAATCTATAAATAGGAGAAAGTTTATCGAGGTGTTCACCTCGGCTCCAAATGTTTTTTATCTCTTGATAAGAGAAGTGAGATTTGAAAAGGCTTAAATTTATATAAGGAATATAAATTAATAATTTGCCTGACTCCCATTTAAAAATTTTTTTTACGTTTTTATCAATAATAATTTCTACCTCATAGAGATAAAATAAAGTGCTGCGTTGACCTAAGAGTCCAATATGAATATCTTTTATAAAATCAACAACTGCATTAATTTGTTGTAAAACCTGGTCTTTAATAGGTTTTAAATACATAATATTGCTCAGTTTAAAAGAGATAGTATAAGCATTTTCTAAGGCCTGTAATTTCTCAGTATCAATGTTCCTCCGCCTTAAGGCTTCACCGACCTCTTGATTTTGTCTTCTTAGTAATTCAGTCGCATATTCTTGGAAGAATTTTAATAAATCTTCAGAAGTTTGAGTTTGAT
Source organism: Allocoleopsis sp. (assembly GCF_036703385.1). Classification (NCBI taxonomy): domain Bacteria; kingdom Bacillati; phylum Cyanobacteriota; class Cyanophyceae; order Coleofasciculales; family Coleofasciculaceae; genus Allocoleopsis; species Allocoleopsis sp. The sequence continues at coordinate 893 of NZ_DATNPA010000040.1, forward strand.
TAAGAGGAAAAGTCATGATTACAAATGATAAGAGTTTTTTGAGTGAGGGCAGTAAAGGCTCTGCGATTGGACTACAATGGCCTTAGCCAGCATTCCGGATACCTGGAATTTTTGATCTTCCTTGACTTGATTGAAGGCAAGCTTAGCCGTGCTAAACCTTAGCTCTCATCATCTTCAGACAATTCAGGCTCATGCCGAAAGCACATACCCTGAAGAGTGCTGTGGCTTACTCTTGGGTCACTTGAGTAGCGACACCAAAATGCTGATTGAAGTCTTACCTACAGAAAATAGCTGGGACGGAGAAATGGTTGATGTGCTCCAAGTTGTTGATGACTCATCTGAAGGAAAATTTAGTAAGCGCAATCGATTCAGCATTGCCCCTCAAGTGATGCTCAAAGCACAAAAAAATGCACGCGATCGCAACCTCAACATCATTGGCATTTATCACTCTCACACCGATCACCCAGCCATCCCTTCAGAATTCGATCGCGCGATCGCATGGATGGAATACTCTTACATTATTGTTTCTGTTCGACAGGGGTCAGCTTGCGATCTTAAAAGCTGGACTCTTGATGACAATCACCAGTTTCAGCCCGAAGAGATTCTTACTGTCTCACTTTAACTCAACGCAAAACGTACCAAATATTTCCTCCAGCTAAAATAAAAATGATATTAAACTCCCCTAAAGACAGATGGAAAGCATTTAGCTAGGATATAGGTCGTGTTCGCACTACCGTAAACTACAATGCTTAATCCCAATCTGGATGAAATCCAGCTGACCAAAGAAGAGTACGAACGTTACTCGCGACACCTGATTTTGCCGCAAGTTGGACTGGAAGGACAAAAACGCCTCAAAGCAGCTAGTGTTCTCTGCATTGGCAGCGGTGGACTGGGTTCACCCCTGCTGTTGTACCTGGCTGCTGCTGGCGTTGGACGCCTTGGTCTTGTAGATTTTGATGTCGTCGATAGCTCAAATCTGCAACGTCAGGTAATTCACGGTACCTCCTGGGTGGGCAAACCGAAAATTGAGTCAGCGAAAAATCGAATTCTCGAAATCAACCCCTACTGCCAGATAGACCTCTATGAAGAGCTTCTGTGTGCAGAAAATGCTCTGGAGATCATGAAGCCCTATGACATCGTCGTAGATGGCACGGATAACTTTCCAACCCGTTATCTAGTTAATGATGCTTGCGTGCTGCTAGGGAAGCCTAATGTCTATGGCTCGATCTTCGGCTTTGAAGGTCAGGCTACCGTATTTAATTACGAAGGTGGGCCAAATTATCGCGACCTCTATCCAGAACCCCCACCACCGGGCATGGTTCCTTCCTGCGCTGAAGGCGGTGTCCTGGGTATTCTACCAGGGATTATCGGTTTAATTCAGGCAACGGAAACCGTCAAAATCATTATCCGTCAAGGTACTACACTCAGCGGACGTTTGTTGCTGTACAACGCTTTAGAGATGACGTTCCGTCAATTGAAGCTGCGCCCAAACCCAGAACGTCCTGTCATCGATAAGTTGATTGACTACGATCAATTCTGCGGCGTTACTCACGCTAAAGAAGAAGAGGCGAAACGGCAGAAGGAAATGCAAGAGATTACAGTTCAGGAACTCAAGCAGCTGTTCGACAAAGGAGCAAAGGATTTCGTCCTACTTGATGTACGAAACCCCAACGAGTATGAAATTGCTAGCATTCCTGGTTCAGTCTTACTACCGCTCTCAGAGATTGAAAATGGTCAGGGTGTGGAAAAAGTTAAGGAACTGCTTAACGGCGGTCAATTGATTGCTCATTGCAAGTCGGGTATGCGCTCCGCGAAAGCATTGGGAATCTTGAAAGAAGCTGGTATTGACGGCACCAACGTTAAGGGTGGAATTCTGGCTTGGAGTAAGGAAATAGATCCTTCCGTACCTGAGTATTAAAGATGGGGAATAAGAGGTGGGGTGAGTTTCACCCTACCTCCCCCTAACTCGCACAATTATAGCACTACGCACACACGTTAGGACATTTATTGAAGGCAGCATCCACTATATATCGCTCTTGTGTCACTCTCGCCAGAGCAAAGTCTGGAAGCCTTACACAGATGGACTTTCAGCCGAGGTGCTTAAGAGCCTATCCGAAAAATCCGTGACGCTGTAAAATGACGTAATGGATAGTGATCGACAAAGTCAAACCGAACCACCTACTATCTGGCGGACACCCGATGAATTATGGCAACGCCTTGCACCTGTGCTGGTGATTGATAAACCGCGCAAGAAAGCAGGACGACCGCGTGTCAATGACCGTCGTATCTTCGAGGCTTTGATTTATCTAGCCCGCACGGGTGGGCAGTGGTGTGCGCTGCCAGCAGAATTTGGACCGAAATCCACAGCTTATGATCGATTTCGTGAATGGGTGGAGCATGGTTGCTTACAAAAAGCTTGGGCAGTGCTGTTGCAAGAGTATGACCAAGTCTTGGGAATTGATTGGCAGTGGCAATCTGCCGACGGCTGTATCGTCAAAGCCCCACTAGGAAAAAGGGGGTCGAGGGAGAAGCTACTGCCACAGGAAGAAATCCTACAGACCGGGGCAAAGCTGGTAGCAAACGCCATCTCCTGACCGATGGTCGGGGTGTACCGCTAGCAGTAGTATTGAGCGGAGCTAACAGACATGATATGAAGAAGTTAGCACAGTTGTTAGATGCGGTGGTTGTTGAAAGACCAGACACCCAACAATTAGAACAAAATCTGTGTCTAGATAGAGGTTACGATTACTCTTCTTGTTGGCAAGAAGCACAAGAACGAGGATACATTCCTCACATTCCACAAAAAGATGCGCCAATCCCCGCGCCCACAGCCCCGAACCGTCATCCTCCACGCCGATGGGTAGTAGAAGTTGGCCATTCCTGGTTTAATCGCTTCCGACGCTTACTCATCCGTTGGGAAAAACAGCCAGAGTGCTACTTGGGATTTATTCAGCTAGCGGCTTGCCTGATCTTGTACCGTAAACTCTTGAGAGGTTGTACTTGAGCGCTGCAAGCGTGTTGTTCAAATAGCCGGAATTAATTGACACATCACTGGATTGGTTGGCGATCGCTACCAAGTCACTGTTAGCTCTGACCAAGCTGTTGAGTTTACCAGATCCTACTTCCGGATTGGTTGGCGATCGCTACCAAGTCACTGTTAGCTTTCGCCTCACACCGGAGTTGAGATTGACGAAACTTTATCAGGGTTCATTACGTCATTTTACAGCGTCACGGATTTTTCGGATAGGCTCTTAGTTATTTCCGCGAGGCTGCACCCAGCCACTTAAAACAAAAAGTAACGCTGTGCCATTGGTAAAACCGTCGCCGGTTCGCAGGTCAGTAATTCCCCATCTGCCCTTACTTCATAGGTTTCCGGGTCAACTTCCATGTGAGGCAAGGCATCATTAAGCTTCATATCCCGCTTACTCACCTGCCGCGTATTAGACACCGCAACCGCTGATTTTTGTAAGCCAAGTTGTTCGGGAATTCCCTGTTCTAATGCTGCCTTGGACACAAAGGTGAAGGACGTTGCTGCGATCGCACCTCCAAAACTACCAAACATCGGGCGCATGTGAACCGGTTGGGGTGTGGGAATGCTAGCATTCGAATCGCCCATTTGCGACCATGCGATCGCACCACCTTTAATCACAATCTCCGGTTTCACCCCAAAAAACGCCGGACGCCACAAACACAAATCCGCCAGCTTCCCTTCTTCCACCGAACCGACATACTCAGCAATACCATGTGCGATCGCAGGATTAATCGTGTACTTAGCAACGTACCGCTTCGCCCGGAAATTATCCGACCTCTCCCCCTGCCCCTCTCCTGCAAGGAGAGGGGAGTCCGTCTCCCCCCTTCCCTGGTAGGGAAGGGGGGTCGGGGGGGTTAGGTTTCCTCGTTGCACCTTCATTTTGTGCGCCGTCTGCCAAGTACGAATAATCACCTCGCCCACTCGCCCCATCGCTTGGGAATCCGAGGAAATCATGCTAAATGCACCTAAATCGTGCAGAATATCTTCAGCAGCAATGGTTTCCCGGCGAATCCTAGATTCTGCAAACGCCACATCCTCTGGAATCCCCCGATCTAAGTGGTGGCACACCATCAACATATCCAGGTGTTCTTCCAAGGTATTGATAGTGTAGGGACGAGTTGGGTTGGTGGAAGAAGGTAGAACGTTCGCTTCACCACACACCTTGATAATGTCCGGTGCGTGACCCCCGCCTGCACCTTCTGTGTGGTAAGTGTGGATGGTGCGGTTTTTGAAAGCTGCGATCGTCGCTTCGACAAATCCCGCTTCGTTGAGGGTGTCGGTGTGAATTGCCACTTGCACATCATATTCATCGGCAATACTCAAGCAAGTATCGATCGCAGGGGGCGTCGTTCCCCAATCTTCGTGTAGCTTCAAACCCATCGCCCCAGCGACAACTTGTTCCACTAATCCTTGGGGTTGGCTACTATTACCCTTACCCAAAAAACCGAGATTCACGGGAAACGCATCGGCAGCTTGTAGCATCCGGTAAATGTTCCAAGGGCCAGGGGTACAGGTGGTGGCGTTCGTTCCGGTAGCGGGGCCAGTACCGCCGCCTATCATTGTTGTGATGCCGGATGCGATCGCAACTTCTATTTGCTGGGGACAAATAAAATGAATGTGGCTATCAATTCCCCCAGCAGTCAGAATCATCCCTTCCCCCGCTACCGCTTCAGTACCGGGGCCAATAATGATATCAACATTGTCCTGAATATAAGGATTCCCCGCCTTACCAATTTTGAAAATCTTGCCGTCTTTAATGCCAATATCCGCCTTAACAATGCCCCACCAATCGAGTATTAGGGCGTTCGTAATCACCATATCAACGGCACCATCGGCATTAGAAATCGGGGATTGTCCCATTCCATCCCGAATCACCTTACCGCCACCAAACTTCACCTCATCACCGTAGCTAGTGTAGTCTCGTTCGACTTCAATGAATAATTCTGTATCAGCAAGACGGATGCGATCGCCTACCGTTGGCCCAAATGTTTCTGCATAAGCGCGGCGATCCATTCTGTAACTCATAAATTCTCCTCACACCATGCTTGGATTTTCGCTATTCTTTCCAGTTTTTCAAAGCTTATAAACTATGAATTTTGAATCCCTCAAACGTCATCGGGAAACCATTCCCCTCTGGAGAGGCACACATTAGCCCTACATTCAGGGTTTCAACCGGAGTCAGATAAGCAAGACGTAGCATAGTATACTG
>NZ_DATNPA010000041.1:0-4007 GCF_036703385.1 Allocoleopsis sp.
CTCCACTGAGGCTCGCTTCATATAAGTTCGCCTCACTAAAGTTAGCTTTCTTGAAGATAGCGTCGTAGAAGCTCGCTCTACTGAGGTCGGACTGACTGAAGTTAGCTTCACTAAGGTTCGCATCAATAAAACTTACTTCAATAAGTTTTGCCTCAGTTAGATTTGCTTGATTGAGATTTGCTTCCCGGCAATTCGCGCTAACAAGGTTCGCTTGACTTAGGTTTGCCTGAGATAGATTTGCTCCTATAAGAAGCGCTTGCCTTAGATCTGCCCCACAGAGATTTGCTTGAACGAGGTTGGCTTTAACAAAAATCGCGTCAAAGAGATTCGCATTACTGAGGTCTGAATTACTAAGAATTGCGCTACTAAAGTTTACCTCTCCTCTGAGATCTGCTCCTCTAAGATCTGCACAGCTAAGGTTGGCTTCGCTAAAATTCGTGCATTTGAGGTCTGCATCTGTGAGGTTTGCCCCGGCAAGATTTGCGCCGCCAAAATTTGCTTGAAAAAGATTTGCTTGAGTGAGGTTTGCGTTACTTAGGTTGGCTTGACTAAGATCTGCATCTCTAAGATCTGCTCCTGTGAGGTCTGCATTAGTAAGATTTGCATCTTTGAGCTTTGCTCCTAGTAAATCAGCATTTCTGAGATCTGCCTCTGTAAGATCCGCGTTGTTAAGCTTAACCTTTCTCAAATTTGCGCCTGCCAATTCAGGTCTTATTTCGTTATTTTTTTTTCTCCACTTATTCCATTCAGACGCTCCTTTTTTGAGTACAGTGATATGTCTCTGATTTGCCATACTGCTAGACTGGCTTTTATTTGGACTGGACACAAAAACCTTCAGGCTATTAGCTATAGTTTAGATATTCTCTACAGATGTAGCACATTCTCAATCTTCCTCCTCCCCAATCAGATTCACTGCCTTCTCTAAGTCGTGATGGGAAGGCTCACAATAGCGACGGGTCGTATCAAGGCTCTCATGCCCCGCTAACGCTGCAATTTTTTCCAGGCTTACACCAGCGTCTACAAGGTTCTTACAAAAGGTGTGCCGGAGACTGTGGCAGGTCAAATCTTCTAGCCCCTTCGCCCGATACTTTTCAACAAGATTCTCCAGACCGCGCCTGGTCATCTTCCCCCGCTGCCCAATCATAATCGGCTTGTCAGTCTCCTGGTGTTCATCCCATCCCAATAGCTGTAGAGCAGACCGAGCATCTGGATTCAGGGGAATTTCTCGACGCTTGCAACCCTTGCCCGATCGCACAATTAAATTCCCTTTGCGCTCGGACATCGTAATATCAGACCAACGAAGCGCTTCCAGTTCGCTCACTCTCAGCCCCGTGTTCAATAGGAGTTTTACCGCCCCCAAATCCCTGGCACTGCCATACCGTTCCACCCGTCGCAGCAGAGCGTGTTGCTCGGTGCGAGAAAGCCAGCGTATTCTCTCTCGCTGTTGCTTTAGGGCTTTGGGAATTTTGGGGATGCTGTCGGTCAGCTTTACCTCATGCGCCCAAGTCAAAAATCCCCTGATAGTGGATAGTTTCCTGTTTACACTTTTAGGTTTGTAGTCTTTTTCTACTAGGTGGCGCTTGTAGTCTCTAATATCAATTGCTGTAACCAGCTTTGGTAAAAACTCACCTTGTTCTCTTTCAAACCATTTGACAAAAGCATTTATATCGCTTAAGTAACTATTAATTGTGTTATCACTACACTCTTTTTCCTCTAAGGACTCGATAAATCCCTGTCGCCAGTCCACATTATTATGTGCGGAGTTTTTGGAGAGATAATCATTGAACTTTAAAACCTTACCCAATTGAAAAACCCCTTGACACGACACATAGAACAGATTATGTGCTGTGTCTTGAGGTTGGGCAAGCAGCGATCGCTCTGTTTCAATTGTTGACGACTCAACCTACCCACACAAAGACCGTGATTCTACTGATCCGCATACAGGAATCTCATGGTAGAACTACTGACAGCTCTGGGTTGCTCTCAACTCCATCAATCTTCTTCAAACGCCTGGTTCTTAAACTTCAGCGTGCGGCAGTTCTCAGTAACCGTGCGGACGACGTGTTCTGGTACTCCGTCCGGGACTTCCACGCTGATTTCCAGCGTCACCTTTACTTTTGCTCCGAGTAAGCTTGTTAGGTGTTGCAGTACCTCATCCGCCACCAATCCGGTGTCCCGCGTGATGCGAAGTTCATCTAAATCGACTGAACCATAAAAGCGTCGCAGTTTCTTTTGAGGAGGAGTGACAGTCGTGCTACTAGAACCCGTTGTCGTACTCGTGTCATAATTTCCTGTTGGGGTTTTAGCACCAGTCGAACCGCCAGTTCCAACTAATTCTTTTTGTCGTTGGCGTTCTAACTCAGCATCTGCTTCTCTTTGCCGCTGGGCGACATCCGGTTTGACCAGCAAGCTTTGACCGCTCAAGGTGGCTGTGATGTGTTCGCCAGCTTTTAGACCCAGATAGCGCTGTTTGGTTTCATCCCAGCCATCGGCGTAGGCAAAGTTTTCAGTCCACAGAACTGCTGCTACTCCCTCTTGAACGGCATCAAGAAGTACCTGCTCATTTTTGAGTCGTGGCAAGTATGGGTACTTCGCAAGGTACTCCCACAGCGTCTTCAGGTTAATATGGTTGGCATCGCGCCAGAGATACTCGTCTAGGGCTTCCAGGCGGAGAATGCTGGCGGCACAAGTAATCATAAAACGCCCTTCATAAACCAGTTTACGGCTGGCTCGCAGGATTGGCGATTCCTGTCCCTGGAGGCGAGTTTCTTCCCAGACGATCGCACCTTGCGGGTCGGGTTGGGTCGGTACGAGAAGCCACTGGTATGCTTCTTTAAGGAGAAGCTCTACGGTTTCATTGGTCTGGTTGCACTTGGTTGTCGCCTGGTTGCTTTGGAAGACATCCAGGTTCAGGACTTCCTTTTCTTTTACAATCGAGTCCCAAGCCAGGTATTGGCAGACGGATTGTACTAGACCATCGAGTTTGGGTTTGTCAGGTGCGAGGAAGAGAAGCAGGTTTTTACAGTAGCGGGGCGACGCGCCTTTGTGTTCGAGAATATCCTTAACTCGAATAGCGGCGAGGCTATCCTTGGCTTTGCCAATGTGAGGATGCTGCGGACTCAGCACGACTAACCGCACACCCATTGATTCATCATCGGGGACATCGGCAGTGGAACTCGGAGCAATGTGGACTCCAGCGAAGTCTCCCCGCTGCTTATCGTTTCTCAAGCGGCGAATAATCTCTTCCCAAACTCGCTCCTCGTCTTGTTGAATCTGGGTAGCGCGGTCTTGGGCTGTGCGGGTAACATTGGGTTGAGTTGAAACCCAGTAGCGATTATTGTCTACATAGAGATAGGTAGCCTGGTCGGTCAGACGGCGCAAGGCATCCCCAAAGATGGCGACGCTTTCACCGGGTTGGACGCAGCCGAGTTTAACACGACGGTCTTCTAATCCTCGGTTAGCAGCGCGTTGGATGGGGGCGGAACCGAGGTAAATGGTGCGGGTAACGCGGCGACAAGCAGAGTAACGACCCAGGTTAGGCGTTTGATTGTCGAGGGAAACGGGAAGGGAATTGGGTCCATCAACGTCCTTTTCAATCACTGGCACCCAGGAGTCTTCTAGGTAACGGGTGAGTTCTGACTGCACTTGAGAGTCAGCCAGTGCGACGTTGGCAGGTAGGATGAGGAGGCTCTTGTCGCCTTGTTCCCAGAGGAAGTGAATCACCTTCGCCATCAGGCGCAGTACGCCGCGAGTGCGTTGGAACTTGTCGAGGGTAGACCAATCGCTGTAGAGGCGGTCAAAGAGTTCGGGGTGGATGGGATAAGCGTCTCTGAGACGGCGTTCGTAATCAGCTTCCCGGCACTCCAGAGGAAACTCTTGGGACTGCGTGCGGTACATCTCGCTAAACGCCCGGACGACGGCATCACGAGCGACAAATAAGGTGGGGTCTGTAATGCCTTGGAAGAGGCGGCGGCGGACAATTTGAAAGCTTTCTTCGGCAGAAGCGG
>NZ_DATNPA010000042.1:0-6374 GCF_036703385.1 Allocoleopsis sp.
CCCTATCGCATTATGTACGCGATTGCGCCTATCTTCCCCAAGGTGCGATCGCCTTTGCCGCGTCGGTGTATGCGAGCGCGTTTCTCTTTCCCAAGGTGCGATCGCGTGTATCTTGTCCAACGTGCGATCGCACCTGCCTAAAATCAAGCCCTCAGTTCCTCTAACACCAACACTTCCAACCCAGGTAAAGAAGGTCAACGTGAATCATTAGTCAAAAAAAACGAAGCACCTTGGCGAATTGCTGTAGCCATTTGAATTGCATCAGGCGTTCTCAAATTGTAAGTTGCCCGGAGCTGTGCAGCGATTTCAGCAATAGCTGGAGAAACTTCGATGGTTGTCAAACCTTCTTCATCCGATAGAATGTCACGATATTGTTGAGCTAGTATACTGTTCCCTTGTCGCAGAGGATAAACTAGCACTTCTAACAAAGTTATCACCGAGGTTACAACCCTTAACTCCCCGCGCACCATCGCCTCAAAGAAAGCGTCAGTCATCTCCAAGTAAGCCGGATTTTCTTCTATAAAGTAAATCAGCGGCGCACTATCCAAACCAACTACTTGCCCCTGTAACTGGGCTATCCATTCCATGAGTCTCGTTCCTGATTGACATATTCTTGAGCATCAATGCCATTCCAGATTTCTTTCCCTAACCCTCGCAACTCCAGGATGCTACGTTTGGGCTTAGGTGTCACCGTAAGTCGTTGACGAATTGAGCTGAACAAGTCTTCTATCAGCCGCATTTGTTCATCAGGAGTAAGATTTTCAGCTAGACGACGTACTTCATGATAAGTAGACATATACTTTCTCTTGTAATGCTCTTGCCCTAAGTCCAATATACAGAGAGCGATCGCCTTTGTAGTGTCGGTGGATGTGATCGCGTCTATCTTCCCCCATGTGTGATCGCGAAGCGTGGCTTTTAGCTCATCGCTACCCTCTCAGAAACCGTGCGTTTGGATGCGCGGACGAAGCTACTCAATCCCAAGTGGTATGAGGGGATGTTGAGTCATGGCTATGAGGGAGTGCGGGAACTCTCAAAGCGGTTCTTTGATAGTCTCAAATAACTAATGTCCTAACTTTAATGCGTAGTGCTATATCTTGCACTTTTTGTCAAATCCTGCAACGGAACCAGCGCTCTAATGCCCTAGATCTTTGCGTGCCTGTTGGCGCAGTTTAAGGGCGCGTGAGTGGTTGGGTTGAAGTTCGAGTGCCTTATCTACGGCAACGATCGCTTCGTCCCAACGTCCGAGTTGCCAGAGGGCTTCTCCTTTAGTACTCCAAGCGTCGGCAGAATTGCGATCGAGGTCGATCGCTTGTTCTGATGCCCAAAGCGCCTCCTTATAGCGATCTAACGATTGGAGCACCATACCTCGGCTCACCCAAGCTTCAGCAAAATTGGATTTGAGTATGATGGCTTGCTCGAAGAGTTCTAGGGCTTTAGTTAGGCGCTTTTGGTGCTGGTAGGCATTGCCTTTGCCCCACATGGCTTCTGGGTATTTGGGCTTGAGGTCAAGGGCATCATTACAAGCTACCATCGCCTCGGAAAACTCCTCCAGTTTGTTCAGACAGTAGCAGCGACCGCCATAGGCTTCGGCAAACTTCGGCTTAAGCGCGATCGCTTGGTCGTAAAATTTTAGAGCTTCCTTGTACTGTCCAGCTTTCTTAAGACGCTCTCCTTCCTTGTGGAGCTCTTCAGCCGTCAGCTTGCGCTCAGGAGGTTTGGGCATTGCCAGTTTAGTCGGCGTCGGAGTCGGACGTTCAGCCAGCGCACCGCTACGGTTGACAGCTCGACCTGCAAACTGGGGGGAAAGTACAGTTTTGGTAACAACGAAGGTTACACCTACAGCCGTTACGACAGCCAGCCAAGGCCAGAGTCTCGCCCACTGCCTGTGGATTAACGCTAGTGTGGTATGGATCGGGACTCTTGTTTCCACAACAGGCACAGAGGGTTCGATCTCAGACAAAGATACCGTTGTATCCTGACTACTCGCTGAAGACTCAACAGGAGTTTCTGTTGGCACCCAAATGTCAGTTTCCCCTTGATTGACCTCCAACTCCGTCGGTTCCTCCGCCGAGGCTCGATCAGTCAAAGACGGTTGCGCTGCTGTAGCGGGTGACGTGTCCCTTGCTTCAGACAACCCCGAAGTCAATGATAGAGAGTCTTGACGCGCATCGAGTAGAGTTTGCAGTGCTGCCAAAGCATCAGCAGCGGTTGGGTAGCGATCGCGGAAATCATAACGTACCATCTGATCCAGAATACTAGCCAGTTCTGGTCTGACATGGGGGGCATGTTCACGCCAAACGATTTCGCCCGTTTCGGGGTCTTCCCCCATCCGCTTCGGGTGAACCCCACTCAATGCCTGAATGCCCAGCATCCCGACAGCATAGACATCACTGCTAAAGCGAGGATTTCCCGCTAATTGTTCGTTGGGCATATAGCCCTTCGTTCCGATGGAAATGGTTAAATTCGTTTCCCCTGTTTCAGGATTAACAACCTGACTGCTGACTAGCTTTACCGCACCAAAATCAATCAGCACAATTTTGCCGTCACACTGACGGCGAATCAAATTGGGGGGTTTAATGTCACGGTGAATAACTTGTTGCTCGTGGACAAACGTCAGAACCTGTAAAATGTCTTGCAACAAATCAAGTACTTGAGACTCCGTCCAAGGCTTACCCTTGGCTAGGTCTTTGGTTAGCGCCTCTCCTTCAATGAATTCCTGAGCCAGATAAAACTCTTCATGGTCTTCAAAGTGTGCCAGCAGGCGGGGAATCTGCTCATGACTACCGAGTTGATACAGGACTTCTGCTTCCGTGTCGAACAGACGCCTCGCCATAGCCAGCGTTTCAGGTTCGCTCGTCTGAGGCTTGAGCTGTTTGACCACACATTGAGGGTGACCTGGAAGATGTAAATCTTCTGCCAGAAAGGTTCGACCAAACCCCCCTGCTCCTAGCTGACTAATGATTTTGTAACGTCCACCCAGGGGTTTTTGGGGGTTTTTTGGTAGAATGTCTTGGCTCATGTTGAATTGGCCTACTCGAAGTCCTCACCGTCAAGCCAGTTAAGCGTTACAGATTCTAGCTTTAGGTCTGAGGAATTTTTAGGGTTGGCTTTGTGAAAAAAAATTTCTTTCCATAGTCGCAATGAAGATGGTGCCAGTTCATCTCTACTCAGAAGTACTGGCAACCAGAGGAATTGAGGTAAAAACTTTTAAATGCCGTTGATGATTCTTCATAAGCTTTTCGGGGCTCCTTAGAGTTATGAAGTAGAGGGAGAGAGACGCCTCACGCATGAATTTAGGGGCAAGAAGCGAGGATAATCGCCGTTGATTCTCCTGCCTGTCTATAGACAGGGGTTTTAGACTATTTGTGCCCTTGAATGTTACTGATGGTTAAGACTCTATGCGCCAAACTCCTCACGAAACCCTGATATGAAGCGCAGTTATCCGCTCTCTTTAAGCTGTAAGCCTAGTAGCATTATGGCAGTGTTTACACCGTTTACTGCCATTTTCTAGAGCGAAGAGTTCTCTCGTTAGTCTACCTATGCCTAGGATACTCCTTCTCGTGCTCATTGCCACTTTCATAACTGCCTTACCTGCCCTTGCGGAAAACTGGGCTTTAGTCACTCGCGATGACCAGGGAACAGATTACTATATTGATACAGAATCCGTGGAAGAACAGAATAAAAATGTCACTTATTTGTTTTGGCGGATGTCTGTCCGAGCTAAACCGGATGAAAAGGGGATAGTAGCAGAAAAGACATTTGTCTCGATGAGCTGTCCGCTGCGGGCGTGGCGACGAAAGGCGGAAGCTAGCTTCAATGCTCAGGGAGAACTCGTGAACCGTGAGGAATTTGGCGAAGCTGAACCCCTGCAATTCTTTAGGGATGGTACAGTAGGCGAAAAATTATGGAAGTTTGTGTGTAAGTGAGGCTTAGAAGACTTACCAAAGATTTGCAGGATGCGATCGCAAGGCGTAATTTTGATGGGTTGGTAGTTGCGCTTTAGCACTAAATCATAACTACGAACTCACACAACGCCTGACTTAAGCCTTGACAACCTCATAAGCTGCCGCGCATTTAAGCAAGCCTAGAGTCAACAGCTGGGATGCTTACCCGCATTGGGTTTTTCCATTTCAAATTTTGAATTTTGAATTTTAAATTGCTTAGGCGTAGCCATTTGGGGTGATGTGAGGTTGAGGATTTCCCTCTACCTTGGTGGAATCGAGACCTTGAATTTGAAGATTATGATTTACCCCGCTCCAGAACCACAAATTCCCACACCAGAACCAGCGCCCTTACCCTCGCCCAATCCTGAACCGACACCAGAACCAGCGCCTGTACCCGAACCTGTACCGGGCACCATTCCTCAAACCGTTCCGGGGCCTGTACCAGAGCCTGTACCTGCACCCATTCCCCAGCCTGCGGTACCCCAACCTGTACCGGAAATCGTGCCGTCTCCCATTCCTCAAACTGTACCTGGAACGATTCCCCAAACCATTCCTGGAGTCCAATAAAATTTAAGATGGTTTAGTCTTCATCTAAATCCCTGATCTAACTCCTAATCAAACTGTCATGCTAAGAGCCGGAATTGTTGGACTGCCTAACGTGGGCAAATCCACTTTGTTTAATGCCTTGGTTGCCAATGCCAAGGCGGATGCTGCTAACTTCCCCTTTTGCACGATTGAGCCGAATGTCGGCGTCGTGGCAGTGCCGGATGAGCGGCTGCAAGTTCTGGCCAAAATTTCTGCCTCGGAGCAAATCGTGCCGACTCGTGTGGAGTTTGTCGATATTGCGGGTTTAGTCAAGGGTGCCAGTCAAGGCGAAGGGTTGGGGAACCAATTCTTAGCCAATATCCGGGAAGTGGATGCGATTGTCCATGTGGTGCGCTGCTTTGATGACGATGACATTATCCATGTCTCGGGTTCCGTTGACCCGGTGCGAGATATTGAGGTTATTAATCTGGAGTTGGCTTTATCCGATTTAGCGCAGGTCGATCGCCGAATTGATCGTACCCGAAAACAGGCTCGTACCAACAAAGATGCTCAGATTGAACTGGGTGCTTTGGAAAAGTTGAGTGCAGCGTTGAATGAAGGCAAACCAGCGAGGCAGGTGAGTTTAACGGAGGAAGAAGCGGAGTCGGTAAAGGTGTTGGGACTCCTGACAGCTAAGCCGGTGATTTATGCCGCTAATGTGTCTGAAGATGACTTGGCGAGTGGGAATGACTGGGTAGAGCAAGTGCGGCAAGTTGCTGTGACAGATAACGCCCAAGTTGTAGTGGTTTCGGCTCAGGTGGAGTCTGAATTGGTGGAGTTACCGGAAGAGGAACGAGGAGACTTTCTCGCGTCTTTAGGGGTTGAAGAAGGTGGGTTGAAATCCCTCATTCGTGCGACTTATGAGCTTTTGGGCTTGCGGACTTTCTTAACCACTGGCCCCAAAGAAACCCGCGCTTGGACGATTCAGGCGGGAATGAAAGCACCTCAAGCAGCGGGGGCAATTCACACGGATTTTGAGCGGGGATTTATTCGGGCTGAAACCGTTGCTTACAATGACCTTGTTGCTACGGGTTCGATGAATGGGGCGAAGGAAAAAGGTTTAGTTCGCAGTGAGGGCAAAGAGTATGTAGTGCAGGAAGGGGATGTGATGTTGTTCCGGTTTAATGTTTAGGAAAGATTCACCGTTTAATTGAATTCCGCTAACGCCATAGTGAGCGATAGTTCATATATGCGGCGGGGTTCGGGCACGATATTATCGTTCCCCTACAAACGGTTTGTTGTAATCCATTGAAGAGGGATTTGATTTGGCGCTCACATAGCCTGTATGTAGCGCGATCGCACCTCGACATCCCATTGAATCAGGCGATCGCATAGCCTGTATGTAGCGGGATTACCTAGTGTGTGATTGTCAGCGAGATCGCATAATTGTCTCAGTTTATGGAAAAGAGCGATCGCCTTCCACACTTTTCATGGCTCGACGGTGTCAGTGAAGCATCCCGTAAGAGCTATCGCATCTTGTGGATTAGACCTCTTGTATAAATCCTGGGATGTCCCCTAAATCCCCCAATTTTGGGAGACGTTGAATTCAGGTTCCCCCCACCCCTCTCGTTCTCCCCTCTTAGGGGAGAGGACAGAGGACGAAGCCTTTTTTTATTGGGGGCTAGGGGGGCGAAAATTGACTTTCACAAGAGACATTCATGAGCGTACCGCTCACACTCCAGGATGAAAGGAGACTTTCAAAACAGGTCTATTGATTTGGAAGCGCTCGCTATGAGTGACGAAATTCGATCACTTCTAACTCAATGAAGGAGAAGCGATCGTTACAAGCATAAAAGGGTCATGAACGCTTTAAAAAATATCCTTCATTTGTTTTTTGTAACTATC
>NZ_DATNPA010000043.1:0-36820 GCF_036703385.1 Allocoleopsis sp.
TTGGCGATCGCCTGATACTTATCCCACTCACCTGGAAATTCAGCGTGAAGACAGCGATCGCGCAAAGGACAAGCCCGAAGGGCATCGCATCGTACAACAGCTCACTTTTGGAGCTGGGGCGTCAGCTCGCACTATCCGTTCTACCGCTAGAGTCAATGGCTCAATTCTCCACTTCGACCAAAGTCCCTTATCGACTCAAGTGTTGCTGCTACCTGATGGTGCCTCTTCCAACTGCCCGTTGCAAATCAAACCAGGTCACCGTTTTGTGCTAGAAGTTGGTTGGTTGCTGCAACCTGACCAGCGTCAGCGTTTGGTTCGCAGTTACAGTGACAAAGGGGAATGGGTCAGTCTTACTTTAGTCACAGAACATAGAGTATCAACAGAGCGGTAAATTCTTGCTGTTTATATACTCTACAAAGAAGAATTGGAGATTTCTGAATAGGAAAAAAAAGCAAGGACAGGGATTTTCTTCTTAATAAGCCCTGTCCTCATGAAAATATATAGATGTTCTCTATTCCCATCTCCCAAAATTATGTAGCGTTACACTTCAGGGAAAGAAGTGGGGTTTTCTTGGGTGAATGCAGAGTAGATATTTGATGCGGACAAATCCAGATTGGATTGTACTTGGGTACCACTCGTAGAACGCCAATGAGTGTATTTCGACCAGAGCAACGATACTACTTTAGGCAAACAGATGCAGACTGCCGCACTGAGCAGGGTCATTAATAAACCTTCAATCACACTTGTATTCATTGTCGCTACTCCTTGTAAAGTTGTATATAAAATTACTGCTTCCTATTTGTTAAGTATGAGGGTAAATTCCTGAAAGTGAATACCTGTAATGGTTTGAATTACTTTTGGTTTCCATAAGGTTTTTTTAAGATAAGATTTGTAACAAAAGCGAATTTATGGTTTGTTTTAGGTAGTTCTTGCTTCTTTCCTTCAACTCAAAAAACAGATGGAACCCCCCATTGATCGCATCAAACTCTCCCAATCCGCCAAAGATCAACTAACCAAACTCAAACGCCTCACTAAAATCGACCAGTGGAATATCCTCTGCCGTTGGGCATTTTGTCGTTCTCTTGCCGAACCCACGATCCCCTCGCCAGTCCCGATTATCACGGATAGTAATGTTGAAATGTCGTGGCGAGTGTTCGGTGGCGAAATGTCGGATATTCTCCTCATCGCTCTCAAGCAACGCTGCCATAACGATGGCTTTCCTCTCGACAAAGAAACCCTTGCTACTCAATTTCGCCTGCACTTGCATCGGGGTATTGGCTACTTAGCAGGCGACCCTAATATTAAGAAAATTGAAGACCTCGTTGCTATTGCCCTGCTATCTTGAAACGGTTATTGAACAAAGCGTCGGCTTAAATGATTCTTGTAGCCAAGAATTCTCTTGAGGGGGTATATTACTGAAAAGCTCTAGCTTCAGTTATGGTTGCGCCAATCCCAGAAGCCCCTGAAATCGAGCGTCACAGAGCCGCGATCGCTCGGATTGACCTCTCCAAGCCCGTGCGATTGGCAATAGAAAGCGCAATATTAACCAAAGATACCACCTTTTTCGACTACGGCTGCGGTCATGGCGGCGATATTGATCGCACCAGAAATCAAGGTTATACGAGTGTCGGCTGGGACCCTTACTACCAACCCGACAATCCCCTCATCCCATCTGAGATCGTTAATCTGGGCTACGTCATCAATGTTATTGAAGACCCAGCCGAACGTCGGGAAGCCTTACTGAAAGCCTGGGAACTCACTCAAAAAGTCCTGATTGTTGCCGCCCAAGTCTTAATTGACGACCGCGCTTCTGGTCAAATTGCCTACGGCGACGGCATCGTCACCCGCCACAATACCTTTCAGAAATACTACGAACAACAAGAACTCAAAGCCTATATCGACCAAGTTCTTAGTGTCGATGCGATTCCCGTTGCCCTAGGGATTTACTTCGTCTTCCGGGATGAAGCCCAAGCAGAAAGCTTCCGGGCATCACGTTTCCGTTCCCGCGCCACTACCCCCAGAATCCGCGCCAACATTAAGCGGTTTGAGGACTACCAGGAACTTCTCACCCCTTTAATGGACTTTGTTACTGAGCGCGGACGCCTCCCTACCAGCACTGAACTATCCAGCATTCCCGATATTCTGGCTGAATTTGCCACCTTACGCCGTGCGTTTCAAGTTATTCTGCAAGCAACTGATCAAGCTGAATGGGATGCCATTTCCGAAAAACGCCGTCAAGACATTCTGGTTTACCTAGCCCTAACACAATTCAGCCACCGTCTCAAATTTGGCAAGTTGGATAGTGTCTTGCAAAACGATATTAAAGGACTCTTCGGCAACTACAAGCAAGCCTGTGCGGCAGCTGATTTGATGCTAGTGAGTGTGGGTGACTTGCGCCTCATTGCCAACTGCTGCAAACGAAGTGCGATCGGAAAACTCCTTCCTAATGCCCTATACGTTCACGTATCGGCACTCGAAGTCCTCAATCCTCAACTAAGACTCTACGAAGGATGCGCCAGTCGCACTATTGGTCGTATGGATGGCGCTACTCTAGTTAAGTTCCATTTCAACGTGCCGAAAATTTCTTACCTGTTTTACCCCGACTTCGACACTGAACCCCATCCTACTTTGCACACCAGTATGCAGATTGACTTGCGGGATTTGCAGGTGGTTTACCGCGACTACGACACTTCTGAAAATCCTCCTATCTTGCACCGCAAAGAAACTTTTGTTACAGCGGACTATCCCCAGTATGAAAAGTTTGCCAAACTCACCCAGCAGGAAGAGAAGTGGGGACTACTGGATGAAACTAGCACAATTGGTACTCGTAAAGGTTGGCAAAGATGTCTGAAAGAACACTGCGCGGAAATTAAAGGTTATCGCGTCTATTGGCGCAAAGATGCCGATCCTTATCAGGTGAAACTCCTACTGTCTGCCAGGAAACGCAATAAAAGTTAATTGTTTTCTGCTTATGCCCCTGATTTACCTTACTGTTGGGATACTTGCTCAGATAAATCACAAAATACTCACAATTTGCCAGTAACTTGAACTTTACACCGAAAAGAAGTTACTTATGCAGGGCTTGAACAATGAATTCAAAACGGTTGCAACGATTGATTCGTTTTTTACGGGATGACTTGGCAATTCCATCCACTTCCATTGATTTGGCTGTGCGCCATCAACCCGATAGTCTAAATCTTTTTCCAATGGTGCTTTGGCAGTACGGATTGGTGACAAAAAAGCAGTTAGAGCAAATTTTCGATTGGCTAGAAACAGCTTAACGGCGTCTGTGCTTGCCTAGCAACCAGTCAACGATATCAATCGTCAATCAGTTCTAACCCGGTCTCTCTGGCAACTCGTTGCGCTAGAGATTCCCTAGCGTAGGGAAAATGGGCACTCAACCACTCGGAAAAAAACTCGGAAAAATCATCCATGACAATCTTGTCATAGTTGTTTTTGTGACGCTCTAGCCAAGACGCTGCTTTTTCGTAACCGAAGGTGCGGAGAGTATCAATGACACAAACCCTATCTATTAGGTTGCACCAGCCACTGTTGCGAACTTCAAGGAGCGCTTCCATCAAGTTGTCGGGGCATTCATCGTTAATTAATTCCATAGGATTTCACTAGAGAATTGCTATTGATTATTTTGTCTAAGTAGGTAAGCGTACAAAAACGGAGATAAATTTGTAGGCGCGGGTTTAGCGATAATGCATGACAAGAATCAGTTTCTCATGTTCAAAACCTGCCCTGCTAAGACGCTGCATCGATTGTTATTGTGCAATTGCCAACACGCTTAGTGTAACCAGGGCGTAGAGTCGTTTTCGTCCCAGCTGCTACATCCTCACCGATAATTTGACCTTGCTCTAAAGTAAAACGTAGGGCGACAGGTGGCGCATTCTGAACACTCACAATAGAAAGCGCCTCGTCGCTGCCTACTGTAATTGGTTCCTTACCAATGTTAAGGGTGCGAGTGGAGCCATCATCGTAGTCAAATACCAGCCAAGCTTTGCTAAATAAAGTATCAACTACAATCAGCATCACCCCAATGCAAAAACCGATCGCAGCACAGCCAAAGAGACGACCATAGGTATCAGACAGGGTGTAACTTAACAGGATAAAGATAATCCCTCCCAATACCCCTCCCATTGCACCGCCCAGCAATCCACGAATCCGATCTAAAGAAGGCAGTTTGCCGGAAAGTGCCATACCCAATAATCCGCCTGCTAGTCCCCAACAAATCACCCGTAGCAATTCACCCGCCCCAAATCCTACATAGATGCCTTGAGCGATCGCGCCGGAGATGGCACCTGCCACCGCAGCAAACAACGCTACTTCTCTAATTGCCTTAAAGACTTGCACACGGCGATTGATGTAATATTGATAGCCGATCGCGATCGCTATAGCAATTCCCGCACTGATCAGGGCAAACCAAGCGCCAGTAGAAACCAGAGTGGCGATCAAAGAGCTAGAAGGACTCGAATCCCACAATAATTCTCCCACTAGGCTGATTAACCAG
Source organism: Allocoleopsis sp. (assembly GCF_036703385.1). NCBI lineage: Bacteria > Bacillati > Cyanobacteriota > Cyanophyceae > Coleofasciculales > Coleofasciculaceae > Allocoleopsis > Allocoleopsis sp. The sequence goes on from NZ_DATNPA010000043.1 coordinate 4,517, forward strand.
CCCCCCACCGCCCCACTCAATCCCAGCTGTACCGCTTTTCTGCTGGCTAGGACATTTCTCGTTAACGTGAAGCCACCGGGTTTTGAGTTATTTTGTATCGTACTATTATTGTGGCTCTGACTCGCTGTTGGTGTTGGGCTGTTGGTAGTGACAGTTGTACCATTGCTGCCAATTGCAGTTGGGGGGAGTGAGGATAACTCAAATTGAAAGGACAGCCCGTTAACTCCCAAGGTAATGCGATCGCCTGTTTCGAGTTTCAAGCATCCCTGCAAGCGCTTGCCATTAATATAAGTGCCGTTAGCACTCCCCAAATCGCAAACCTCATAGTGGTTGGGTTGAGCACCAGCTCGAATTGAGGCATGTCGCCTGGAAACGATACCTGCTGTCACCTCATCCAGCACTATCTGACAACTTGGATCGCGTCCAATTACTACGTCTTGGGTAGAGGATAACAGGTAGGGTTGTGCAGTTGCAGTAGATGGCAGTGGTTTGAGGTATGCCCTGTTGAGAGAATTGGTAGTCATGGGTTTATCAGGTTTTAGTTAAACGTCATTCATTCAACAATTCAAGGACACGCATTTTTTGCATCGTACCTGACAGGTAGTGCATCTTGGTTTAGGCTTCAGATTGCGTTAAGGTTATTTCGCACACTAGGGACAATAACTGCTACTTTTCTATCTAAAGATATACGGCGTTATACCAATTTGATTAAATAGTGCTAGATTTCTACCCCCCTAACCCCCCTTATAAAGGGGGGAACAAGAAAAGATGCGATCGCACCACAGCCCATCAGGGACTTATACCATTTGGTATTATAAATGTCACGTTTGTAGGGGCGAGTTTAGTGATCAGGCTTGTCAATAGCCCGTTTCTTGCGTTCAAAACCCGCCCTACCCATGTTGTGTTTATTTTCACCCACCTACTTAATACCAATTGGGTTTAACTTGGACATAATTTAATCTGTGGGCAGGGGGGATTTTGTATAGAGATTAAGACTTCTTGCAGAGCATTCTTTTTCATCAAAATTGTGGGGCAGGCGGGACGCCTACCCCACAAGAAAAAATGCCTCTTGTTGGGATGGCCCTTATAGCCTGTCCTAGAAGGAAGCACGCAAAAGGTCTAATCAGTACTGTTCAGGATAGCGCTGATGCAGATGTTCCATCCGCTTGCGCCGATGGCGCTGCTGGTGGGAGGCACGGACTCGGTGAATGAGCCGCAAGCCGAGGAAATAACTAATAATGGCGCAGACTAACCCGACAACCACACAGCCGACAAATAGAGGCCAGATAATTTCTATCCCTAACTCCTTAATATCCTCCCAAGATCGCCAATTTATCTCAGCTGGAGTATGGTCGTTTAGCAGCCATTTCCCTATGTAGAAATTAAAAGCATAAATGGGTACAGAAGTAAAAGGATTACTAATCCAAGGCCCAACTAACGCTAAAATTTTATTGCCCCGAAACAGAAAGGCTAGCAAAACGGCTAGAAGTGTCTGGGAACCAAAGAAGGGAAACAAACCAGCAAATACCCCACAGGCTAAACCCCGTGCCAGTGCTTCTGGTTTTCCTCGTAAACGGACTAAACGCCAATAATAGTATTGGAAACGCCGTCGCCAACTTGGCTTAGAACCCCTTGGTTTGCGATCGCCCTTTCTGCCGATGCTCCCCTTAGACCCGAAAGTACCTTTAGCCGCCTGCTTTAGGGCAGTGGGCTGCCGATGAGCGCAATCGCTAAGAGAGTCGGCTTTGGCTACTGAGGGTGAACGCGGCGGATGACGTTGTTGAGATTTTTTAGACTTCTTGGCAAACAAAGCAGTAATCCTCCACCATTGCACTATTACTCTGCATTCCACACCCCAGATCGGGAGGTCATTAAATGGAAGTTACTTTTCTAATTTAGATCGACCCTCAAGCCGAGCCTTCATGCTCATGGATGATAAAAAGCGGTTAAGCTATTAATCTAGCAACTTCAACTCAGCGATCGAGTAATCACGGCGGAAAACTTAGGTCTCTGATTGTACAGCCTAACAATTAGTTCCTGAGAAAGGTTTAAAATAGACATCTCTCTATGGGGTAACTGGCAATTCTCAATAGACAGCTGCTTATTACCTTTTAAAGGGTGTACCCTAGACCATCAGCTTCTGCGACATTTTTGGTCTGGCTAGTTATAGCAGACACGAGCAGAGTTGAACTCAAATTTTCAAGTGAACCGAGGATAAAAAACGGGACTTTGCCGCCAGAATTAGGCAGTCTGTTCATTTGACAGTACTATTAGAGATCCAGATGATTAATTGGGTTTGGATTTGACTAGGTAGCTGATTCCTATTCCCTAAGTATGGAGCGGTGTCAGCCTCCAACCCTGCAATTCAATGAAATGAATATGGTTAGTCGCAACGTCAGCGATCGCACTATATCCCCTACCACAAGCGATCGCACCCTGCCCTATTCAGGACTGACCTCCCCTGAGGTCAAGGTCAACCGCCAAAAGTACGGTGCTAACGTTCTCACTCCTCCAGAACGTGACCCGTGGTGGAAATTGTTCTTGGGAAAATTTGAAGACCCAGTCATCCGTATCTTGATGATTGCTGCTGTGATTGCCATCAGTGTAGGAATTGTTGAGGACGAATACATCGAGGGCTTGGGGATTATAGCTGCCATCTTACTGGCGACAACACTTGCCTTCATTAATGAATATAAAGCGAGTCAAGAATTTGAAATTTTGAACCAAGTTTATGATGAAGTCCCAGCCAAGGTCATTCGAGACGGTCACTTTACCAGTATTCCTCGCAAAGACTTGGTGGTCGGCGACATTGTTTATATTGAACAGGGTGAAGAAGTCCCAGCGGACGGAGAGGTTTTAGAAGAAGTCTCTCTCTATCTCGATCAGTCCAAAATTACGGGAGAATCAGAACCCGTTAAGAAGTACGCCCAGGCAAATGCAGAGGCATATAGTAGTGCAGAGGCGACCTACCCAGCTTATAAGGTCTATCGCGGTACGATTGTTGAGCAGGGAGAAGGATTATTTGAGCTGACTGCCGTTGGCGACCAAACTGAAATTGGGAAAGTGGCGACAGCAGTGGCAACGGTGGAATCCGGGGAAAAAACACCGCTCAATGTCCAACTCGAACGACTTAGTAAACTAATTGGTGTAGTAGGTCTTTCCTTTTCAGGTTTAATATTCGTTGCGCTAGTTGTGCGTGGCTTTGCAACTGGGGAGTTAAGTCTCACATTCCAACAGGCATATTTTGCCGGACTGCTGATTATAAGTGTACTCGTGGCGCTTGTTCGAGTTTGGCTCCCTGTAATCTACGATGGCTTTGAACTTGCTGGCACTGAGGTTGAACCCCCCCATTGGCTAGAGAGCGATCGCTTGGTGGAATGGATTAAAACGGGTATTCTCGCGTTAGGGTTTTTGGCGCTGGGAATTGCTATGGGCTATGCGTTGGGACTCCTGCCACCCTCCGGACAGAGCTGGTTACCAAACAGTGTAGCTAGGGCATTGCTCAATTATTTTATGGTTGCGGTCACCATTATTGTTGTGGCAGTCCCTGAAGGCTTGGCGATGAGCGTAACGCTCTCCCTAGCTTACAGTATGCGAAAAATGGCAGCGTCCCATAATCTCGTGCGGCGAATGCACGCCTGTGAGACGATTGGAGCCGCGACAGTTATTTGTTCGGATAAAACAGGCACGCTTACCCAAAACCAAATGCGGGTGCAAGAGGTCAACTTTCCTTGCCTGAATTCCCAGCAACCCGATGTTCAGTGGGCTCAATCATTAATTGCTGAAGCGATCGCAGCCAATAGCACAGCGGATTTAGAGAAAAAGCCACTCTGTTCACCTGTTGCGATCGGGAATGCAACGGAGGGAGCTTTACTTTTATGGCTCGATAATCAAAATATTGATTACATTCCTTATCGGAATAACTTTCAGTCTAAATTTCGATTTTCCTTCTCAGCTCAGAAAAAATACATGAGGACGTTGGGAACATCATCGGTAACCAGCGGAGATGTTCTCTACATTAAAGGTGCACCAGAGGTTATTTTAGAACACTGCTCACAAATTCTCACTGAAGAGGGTAAGACCCGACTCACTGATCACACGGCTATTCTTGCTAGCCTGAAAGCTTACCAACAGCGTGGAATGCGAACTCTGGGGTTTGCTTATCAAGATATTTCCCAGGAGGCAACCGAGATAGAACTTGATGAGATTGACCATTCTTTAACTTGGTTAGGATTTGTTGCCATTTCTGACCCCTTGCGTTCAGACGTGCCTGACGCTATTTGTGCCTGTCTAGATGCAGGAATTCAGGTCAAAGTTGTGACGGGAGATAGCCCAGAAACGGTTCTGGAAATTGTGCGTCAGATTGGTCTTTGGCAAGAGGGTGATAGCAACCCTAGCCGTTATCTGCATCTGACAGGTCAACAATTTAACCAATTGAGTGATGAGGAAGCCAAACTTGCTGTCAAAGAGTTGAAAGTTCTTTCTAGAGCTTGTCCCCTGGATAAGTTTCGCTTGGTGAAACTATTACAAGAAAATGGCCACATTGTTGGCGTTACCGGGGACGGAACAAATGATGCAGCTGCACTGAAGCAAGCTCATGTTGGCTTAGCAATGGGAAGTGGCACGGCGATCACCAAAGAAGCTAGTGATATTATCCTGCTCGATGATTCTTTCCGCAGCATTGTCAATGCGATTGTTTGGGGTCGATCTCTGTATGAGAATATTCAGCGATTTATTCTTTTTCAATTAACGATTAATGTTGCAGCCTTGGGAATTGCTTTATTGGGGCCATTTCTGGGAGTAGCACTTCCTTTGACTGTCACTCAAATGCTCTGGGTGAATTTAATTATGGATACGTTTGCCGCTTTAGCATTAGCGACAGAACCCCCGCACTGGAGTGTCATGGAGCGTTATCCCCGTGACCCAGAAGCCTTTATCGTTTCCAAATCAATGGCGAAGAACATTTTGATTACAGGCTTGGGGTTTTTGATTTTTCTGGTTGGCTTTTTACTTTATATTCGTAGAGATGAAGGTCTAACCCCTTATGAACTTTCTGTCTTTTTTGCTGTCTTTGTTATGTTCCAGTTTTGGAATTTATTTAATGCTCGATGCTTGGGTTTAAAGCAGTCTGCTTTTGCCCACCTTTCTAAAAACAAAGGATTTATCATCATCGGTGCGACAATCTTTTTCGGTCAAATCCTGATTATTCAGTTTGGTGGCAGTGTCTTTAGAACGGTACCCTTGCCTTGGAACGACTGGATCGGCATTATTGGAGGAACCTCTGTCGTTCTCTGGATTGGGGAAGTATCGCGATTGATTATACGGTTGCGATCGAACAATAATCGGGGTAAACCTGAGCCCATTTCCGTCAACTCTTGAAGGATGACTCATTACTAATTCCGGCAATTGAGCTGCAAAGGAGACAAGCAGCAAGTTTGGTTCGCTAGAAATTATAGCATTTTTGGTTACTCTGCCCCCTAGAAAAAACCGAGACAATAGTACTCGGATAATTTCGTGTATTTTCCTCTCATTGAAAAATTTTAATCTTTATCAAATCAATAAAAAATACTAGCTAGAGAGAGCAGTAAATTAAATATAATTTTATATTCTACGATTAGACTAGGAAGAGAAAGGTTAATTATTTTTGTATTTTTTAGGGGAAATTACGTAATTTAAATATTTCAAAACGGACTTTATTTCATTATTTGAAGAAGGAGAAGCATGATGAAGAGGCTAATAGAAGCAGTGATTATAACTATCGCTTTAGCAATAGCCGCCGATCCAGCATTGCTCACCACAGGTGCTACACTTTTTCAGGTATCTGGTCAATCGGTTGAAATGAACTCAGGGAATATAGCCCTTGGCACCGCCCAAATACCAACTGACCACTAGAGAGAAGGTGTGTTTCCATGCGGGTATTGCTGGTTGAAGATGAGCCAGATCTGGGAGCTGCAATTAAGCGGGCTTTGTATCAATCAGGCTATATCGTTGACTGGGTTCTGAGTGGAACAGAGGCTTGGGAGCAGTTAGAAAACCAGTGGACACAATACACCTTAGCTATCTTCGATTGGCTCCTGCCTGGATTGTCAGGAATCGAGCTGTTAAAGCGTTTGAGAGGTCAAAAGCGCCCTTTACCTGTGCTGATGCTAACGGCAAAAGACAGCATGGAGGATAAGGTAACGGGTTTAGATGCAGGTGCCGATGACTATTTAGTCAAACCCTTTGGTATGCCGGAACTATTGGCACGGGTTCGAGCCTTGCAAAGGCGACAGCCTCAGTTACAATCACAGCAGCTACAAGTCGGCAATCTCACATTGGATTACAGTACCTACTCAGTTTGGCGAATTGACCAAGCAGGTGAACAACAGGTGATTCCGATGACAGCTAAGGAATTTCAGCTTTTAGAGTATTTCATGAGGCATCCCAACCAAATTATTACCCGCGATCAGCTTCTAGATCAGCTTTGGGAATTGGGTAGCGAACCCCTGAGTCATGTAGTGGCAGCACAAATACGACTTTTGCGGCGCAAGCTGGCAATTCCAGGATTTGAGGATTTAATTGAAACAGTCTATGGCTTGGGTTATCGGTTTAACCCGACTAAAGTCTGAGGCGACAGAGGCAGACTTTGCAAACAATGAATCAAAATAGACTGTTTCGGCTAACTCGCTGGCGATTAGCAAGTGGGTATGCTGGGGTGATGGGGGTGATTCTGGGTTTGTCTGGATTAGGGGTTTACGAAGCGATCGCACATGCTCATTGGATGACGATTGACCGAGAATTAGACACTGTGGCTGGAACGCTGCATGACAGCCTTGAACCCGTTCTCAAACAGCCTGGACGCCTAGAACCCGGAATAAAACACTTGTTGCCCGATGTGTGTGCAGTGGGAAGCAACTGCTCTAATGTCACAAACTCTCAACGTCATACAGTTGGGGCTATCCACCAAGGCCAATATTATATGCGCTTATTGGATCGCTCCGGACAGTTGGTAGCTTTAGCGGGGCTGCAACCGGAACAATTGCCCATCACTTCTAACCAACAAGAATGGCAAAACCTTACGGATGCTGCTGGAATTCGCTACCGCCAAATTACATTTATCCTCCACACCCAGGATTATCGAGTTTGGGGTTACATCCAAGTTGGGCGAAGTTTGCAAGACTTTGAAAAGTATCTCGCCGCCGTAAAATGGATTTTATTTGTGGGGCTACCGCTGGCAATGCTTCTGGTAGCAGGTTCTAGCTGGTGGCTAGCAGGGCTGGCGATACAGCCGATTTACCGCTCTTATCAACAAATTCAACAGTTTACCGCCGACGCGGCTCACGAGTTGAGAACCCCTTTGGCAGCGATTCGAGCAACGGTTGAATCAACGTTAATGTTGCCGACTATGAGTGAGCAGGAAGCACGAGACACCTTACAAACCACACGGCGTCAGAGTCAGCGACTGCAAGAACTTGCCGAGGATTTACTTATGCTGTGCCGCATCGATCAGCAATTGAGAGGCATCCGCCAACCCCTAATCCGGGGAGATTGTGTGAATATCAACGATTTGGTAAGTGATGTGGCAGAGGAACTATCCGCCTTAGCCTTCGCGGCGGATGTGTTGCTGACGAGCCAGATTCGGGTATCTGAACCGTTGGAGGTAACAGGCGATGCGGAGCAACTCTATCGCCTGGTTTCCAATTTAGTCGTCAATGCCATTCGATACACTCCTTGTGAGGGTGAAGTGACACTAATTTTGGATTGCTGTTCCCATTACGCCGTGATTTACGTCCAAGATACGGGGATTGGGATTGCACCGGAGGAGCAGACGCGGATTTTTGACCGATTTTACCGCGTAAGTAGCGATCGCTCTTTAACAACTGGTGGTTCGGGCTTGGGATTGCCTATTGCCAATGCGATCGCACAAGCTCATCACGGTAGCATCAGCGTGCAAAGCGAGTTAGGGAAAGGCAGCACGTTTACCATTAAACTGCCTCTGCGGGGAATTGGTACAACCGATAATCTCTTATCAATCCTCTAATCAGAAGTTCCCCGCGACGCGGGGAACTTCTGATTAGGAGCAACTAGAGCGGAGAGTAATGACCCGACTCGGCCATATCTGACTTTTTGTGGTTGCATTCAGAGAACCAATCCTTGGCTCAACACAAGGCTGAAATCTTGATCTGACAAGCATTCCAATTCCTACTTTGCGGCTGGTGTCAGCTTTGCTATATTTGCGCCTATTACATCCAATTGCCAATCAAAATGAAGGGTGCCCAATAGTAAGGATGAGCAAAACTAGGAGCAGTACTATTGGTTAAAGCAGTTTGCGAAGCCTGTCTTGGTCTAATCTCCAGGCTTGCCCTAGAGTCTGCACTCTCAGCTCTTGGCACACTACCCCTTAACAGAAAAAGTTGGGCTTGCCGTAGGGCTGAGGCTTTCGTTATTGGTGCAGTGGAGCTTCCTTTTGCCAAGTTGCCGTAGAAGTTTTGCATCAGTCGGCTCGTGCTTTCATCATTAACTTGCCACAGGGAAGCCATAACCGCCTTAGCCCCAGCATTGAGAAAGTAGTAACTGATACCTGAAATCTCGGTGCCATCCTGTCCCGGGCCACCGAGTGCTGTCTCGCAAGCTGACAGTACCACTAAGTGAACCTGACGCAAATCTTGCAAGGTAGCAATCGTTGGAATAGCTAATTCCTTACCCGTACCTAACAGAAGATAGGAAGCATCTGGGTTACCAGGCACGAATTTTCCATGAGTGGCAATATGCAACAGTTGGTGACCCACGAGATGATCGCGTAGCGCCCGAAAGTCGAAAGCACTGTTAAGAAACTCTAAACCGGGATAAATTCCTTGCGTATCGTTCGGCTTTTTCCGCACAATGGCATCTAATTCAGCAGGTACATTGGGCAGAGGATTAAAGCCAGCGACGCCGTTAGACAAACCCAGTGCCAAAACAGAGGTATTTTGATTACTAAGGCGATCGCGCAGATCCGTCAGGTCAGCTGAAAGCACTGTGGAAATGGCATAGTTCTCAATCAGATAGTTTTTTCCATCAAATAAAGCACTCATGGGAATGTAGCGCGTGGCTCGATCCAATGAGAAAACCAAGTTTTGAATTTTATTGGCTTTTAGTTCCACTTCGAGGGGCAAAATAAGCCAATCGTAAAGTTGCTTACCCGTCGCCTTCACAGCGGCAAGATCAGAATTAGAGTCTTGCAGTAATTGGCGGAACTTCAAGACAGTCTCCGCCAGATGGCGTTCTCCTACGTTGTTAACTTTAAAACTGTTGACAATGCCGCCCTTAGATGCCCACAACAGCCAGATTTTGTCTTCTAGCACCAAAGGATAAATCAGTACAGTGTGCGGTTGGACTTCAACAATTTCTTGGGTTTTGCTCAGTTTTTTAGGGTCAAAAAAAGCATCATCTTCAGCGCGGCGAGTGCGAATTTCTTGTTCTAGCTGCCTCACGGTTTGGTTGTAGCGCTGCGTTAAGGCATCACGCTGATCTAACAGCCGCGAGAGAGCCTCACATTGAGTCTGCTGGCACGTTTCTAGCTGCTGCCCAAACCTAATCAGAGTGCCATACTCTTTAACAATTTGTTTTTCAGTTGGATTTAAGGCAATTCCAGTCGTCTGAACCCCTGCCCGAGTATCTTTGGTGAAGTTGCGAATCTCCTGTATCTTCAACAGTTCCAATACCTGCTGTGCCTCTAAAACCCGCCCTTGCGATAGTAAAAGGGTGGCTAGCGAGCGATAGGTATAGGCTACCGTTTTTGTATACGACTCCTGTTGTTCACGCGGCAGCACTCGTATATCTTGTCGAATTGCCTCAGCGAGGTTGACAAATTGTTTGTAAAAAATGATAGCTAACTCGGGCTGCTTTTGTTTTTCTAACAAGGCACCGATATTAGTAAGAGTAATTCCCTCCGTGGCATGAACCTTTAGCTCTCGGTTAATGGCTAAGGCTTGTTGATAAAATTCCAACGCTTGGGGATACTGACCGATATTGTAGTAAGCTAATCCGATGTTATTCAGAGTTGTTCCTTCCTCAGCCCGAAGGTGGGATTCTCGGAAAATGGGTAAGGCTTGCTGATAGAATTCTAGTGCTTTTGTAGTCTGACTGAGACCGTCATAAACTAACCCAATGTTGTTGAGAGTCGCTCCCTCTTCAGCGCGAACTCCCGTTTCTCTGTGGATGGCTAAGGCTTGCTTAAAGAATTGTAGGGATTCGAGATACTGACTTAAGCCTTGGGAATTTTGACCCAGATAATAATAAGCTAACCCAATGTTGTTGAGAACCTTCGCCTCTTCAGCTCGATTTCTGAATTCTCTGAAAATGGATAAAGCTTGCTGATGAAATTCCAGCGCCTTGGCATACTGTCCCAAATCGACGTATACTAACCCAATGTTATCCAGGGTCGTTCCAACATCTACCTTGTTGCCAATTTCTCTGTGGATGGCTAAGGCTTGCTCAAACAACTCCATCGCCCTAGAATACTGACCCAAATTACTGTAAACCTCTCCAAGGTTGTTGAAAGTTTTCCCAACCCCTACGCGATCGCCAACTTCTTGATGAATCAAAAGAGCCTGCTGCAAAACGTCCAGCGCTTTGGAATATAGACTCAGACCGTTGTAAACTTTCCCAAGATTGTCGAGATTTTTTCCTTCTCCAGACCGATCTTTCACTTCTTTAGAGATTGCCAAAGCTTGTTGCAAACTTTCCAAGGCTTTGGCATCTTGGCTCCAACCGATGTAGACTTCTCCAAGGGAATTGAGGGCTGCTGCTTCGCCTGCCCGATCGCACAGTTCTCTGTAAATCGCTAAAGCTTGCTGGACTTTCTCTAACGCGGCTTGGAATTGAGATTTATCCAGCTGCCGTTTTCCCTCTTGTAGCAGTTGCCAAGCATCAGCTTTTCGCTCACTCCTCGTTTGCGCCCATGCTAAAGTGCTTGATTTTCCTAGGTTAGTTCCATTCAGGAGTATAGGAGAAGCTAAACAGAGGAAAAGTATAGCCGTTATGAAGGTTTTGAACATCTTCGGTTGAGGCATGGAAACAATCCTCACGTTCGCCCCTGCATGTCTAATTCTAAGTCAGTTTGCCTAGGGCAGAACTGATGTGCTAATTCTACAGACGGTTAGGAGCATAGCATCAAAACATGCAGGGGGTCTAATTTCTCAACGGTGAAGACTGACGTACTCTATAAATAGACTGTATTATGCATTAACTTTCATTACCTCTTGAAGCGTGGTTTTTGCCAACAAAATATAAGAGAGCTTGTTTGAAAATCCTTCCTTAAAATTTTTCAAAAACTGTAGCACTTCATGCTAAATTTATGATTCATACTTTTGCTGTTCAGTCAAGGCGTAAGTTCTAGTCTATTCCTTTGACTAGGAGAATGTTTAAGCATGGCTTGTCAGAAGAATCTGTTGTATTTGGTCGTTGTTGGTGTCGCCCTAAGTCTAGAACTTGTGAGTGTCTCTCTTGCTGTACCACAGCTTAGATCTCAGTCTCCAGAAGTCAGTGGTGTTACCTTGGTGTCAAAGAAGCCTAGAAGGAGATTGAGATTTAAAATCCCAGGGATACGGGCGTCGATGGGGCGAGGGATGCATGGGCGGCAGTGGTGTATCAAGGGCAATAAGCCTTTAACGGCTTTGATCCCCAACAATAATGTGGCAACAACAGTTTCCGCCAATCCTACTTTATTTTGGTATGTTCCGCAAACTGAAGCTAAGTCCGCAGAATTTGTGATCTTTGACCCGGATCGGGATCGGGAAGTTTACAAAACCACCTTGGCTTTAGAGGAGATACCCGGTGTTGTGAAACTGAGTCTCCCGAAGGCTGTATCTTTGGAAACTGGCAAAGAATATGTGTGGCAGTTGGCGCTAATTTGTAATCCGGAAAAGCCTGAGGAGCAGGATTATCTTCGGGGGATGATTGAGCGTACACAACTCAGTTCAGATCAAAAGACTAAGCTAGCTGATGCAATAGAACCCCTCAAGCAGGCAGAGGTGTATGCTGGGGCTGGAATTTGGCTAGAAACGTTGATTGTTCTTTCTCAATTGCGCCATGAGCGTCCGAACGATTCTAACGTTAATGACGCCTGGAAAGAACTGTTAGAGTCAGTTGAGCTAGAAGCGATCGCCACAGAGCCTTTGATTGAGTGTTGTAGAGTTGCTCACTGATTGGACTTTGGACAAACAAAGACATAAAATATGTTAAATTAAATTACTTTCCGACTCTGAATAAAAGTCTGCCAAAAGTGCTTCCACAGGTTCACAACACAACTGATCCTTAGTCTCTAGCAATAAGCCGATTAGTTTAATGAAGTACTTTTAGCCCACGAAAAATTCTCACTAGAGAGCCGGTCAGTAGAAGAGGTTGACAAATCAACCTGAACATGAATCAAGCAAGAGAGAGGAAGAAGTTGTTGACACAGCTAGCTGAGATGTGAGGCAATTGGAGCATCTAAGCCCGACAAGTATTCTTGTCGAGGAAATCGCCTAAGAACACTTCAAACCCTTACACTGACATGGACATGATCAGAGCATGTCCTACCAAAATATTTAATTCCATAGGAATTTGGCAGAGGCATCATTACTCATATTGAGACGGCGTTCTTGCTCTAATTGCCTTTGCAACTTTGACAACTGCTCACGCAAGTCTGATACCTGATGAAGCAGTTCTATTTCTTTGCTGTTTGTCTGAGTATCAAAACGATTTGTCTCCAATTTTTTCGGTGTATAGCCACTTGGCATGACCAATTCTTCTCTCACCTCGTAGCGTCCTGATACTCTATCATTCAATCCACCAAATGGATCGGTAGAGTCAGCTGGCATAAGCATATTTTTCAGTTGATTGAAAGCTTGCTCTTTCTCCCAACATGCACCTAAAAACTCTACTTCTCCATTCAGGTGAGTAAAAAAAATACACCACTGACGAACAGAATTTGTTTCTATTATTTTGGGACTTGATTCTAATTGATAGCTATAAGCTTCATCAGTGTTTTGGATTTGAGGCTTCCCTTCCCAAGGAGCCATATTGCTAGCACTGAGTTTTTTAGCGGTATCTAGCAAATTATCTAGAGTTAAGTTTTCACTAGCCCCTAACTCAGCACACCTTTCTTGGCCTTTGAAGCGGCGATAGGCTACCCAAAATATTTCTTCCCCTCGATGCTCCTTACAAGCAGTAAAAGACCCCCAAAACGATTCATACCTGAAGCTTCTGTTCTGCGCAAGCCAGTTTAGCCAGCTTCCAGTACCCATTTTGATATAGCTTCCATCAACTCGGTCGTAGTAAACAAGTGGGGCTATAGTGCGAGCCATAATTCACTCTCCCAAAAATTAAACTTTCCAAAAAATCCGGTGAGTGACGCTCGACTTGCTGAAGTTATCCACAATTTTATGGACAGAATTTCCACTTTACATACAAGGAGCGTAAACCTATTTTTAGCCAATTTATGAGAGTGGCATTAGGGCATGATTATTAATGAGTTCAGCCCTTACCAAGAAGTATTAAAGTCTATCAGCTAAGGATAATTAACTACGAATAGACCAGATTTATAACTGTCACCTGTTAGTGAACAATTTAACAATTATAGATAGGGAAGAGGCTCTGTCAAAAGGCGTACCTCTAAAGAGGTATGAGGGTTCCCCAATTCATGCTTCTGCAAGAAGTCTATTGTTAATTTGTTTACCAAATAACTTTACACTTTTCTTTATTGCGATCAGAGAGAGAGGGATTGAGAAAAATAATTTTTCTGAGCTTGATTTTAATTGGGTTGGGAGTACTGCTCTCCTTTAGACCCGATCGCAAGCCACTGTCTTTTCCCTCTTCCAGGGTTCTACCTGCTAGCAAAAAAGACTTGCAATACAAGACCCACTCAGTAAAGCAAAGCGTGGTACACACTCTGTTGATTCCAGCATCGAGTCGTTTTTTGGTGACTCCCACCCTATCCCCAGAGTTAAGCTCCTTGGAGAGTTTTGTCCAAAAACACCAAGCGATCGCAGCAATCAATGGAGGCTTTTTTGATCCAGAAAACCGAAAATCCACGTCCTATGTGATGCTGCAAGGTGTCTGGGTAGCAGACCCCAAGGACAACAAGCGTCTGATGAACAATCTCAAGCTCAGACCTTACTTGAAGAAAATTCTCAACCGGACTGAATTTCGGCGCTATCGCTGTGGTCAAACAGTTCGTTATGATATTACGCTTCACAGCGAACCTTCTCCCACTGGGTGCCAACTATTGGATGCATTAGGGGGTGGACCCCGCGTATTGCCAGAGCTTACCTCAGTTCAAGAGGGTTTTGTGGATTTCGCGAAGGGAAAAGTCATACGAGACCCCCTTGGGAGCAGCCAGCCCAATGCTCGAAGTGCGATCGGTATCACCTCTGACGGCAGTCTTTTGGTTGTCATGGTGGCTCAAAAGCCAGAGGCTCCCAGTAACTCGGGGCTGTCCTTGCCAGCGCTAGCCGACTTCATGAAAACTCAAGGTGTCGAAAAAGCCATGAATCTGGATGGGGGAAGCTCTTCTTGTTTCTATTACAAGGGCAAGACTGTTTACGGGAAAATCAATCAACAGGGAAATCAGGTTAGGCGGGAACTTTTCTCGGTCTTAGTTATTCGGTAATCAAGAAAAATTCACTTCTAACTTCAACCCGAAAAAGTACATACTGGCTTAGAGATAACACAAGGGAAATCTATCATGTTTAAAACAATCACTTTAGCTTCAGTAACCATGCTGATAGCTTTAACGCTGGGCTCATTGCCTCTTCGCGCCCAAACACCTAGTGACCCGGCACCGAACGAGCAGACACCTTCTCCTCAGACACCTTCTCCTACTGAGAGTACGACTACAACCAATCGCCAGCAGAACGCCGCAGTGCTCCTCGACCTGAATCGCGCCAAAAATTTAGCCCGACAAGCGGCGGAGAAGGCTAACGGGGGTTTAGGCAACTATCGCGCCGAACTCTCGATGCACGGGCCGGCTTCTAAGTCTACCTATGTAGACAATGGGAATGGCAGTTGGACATTCACCTTCAAAGGGAACCGACCAGGGGAGACGATTCCCTCCTATGAAAGCGTAGTTACCGTTTCTACAGACGGTCAGGTAAAAATCGATTACAACGGAGCTGTTCGCACTACTAGTCCATAAAACAATACTCGCGTTTTGAGTGTTGCTCTGTTTCACCCACCAGAATTTCAGTTGGAATCCTGGTGGGAACGCAACTTTGTCATTAGCTTTCTGGTGAAGAGTTTACGCGATGGTTACTTCGCTCGATAAGTAAACATCCTGAATCGCGTGAAACAGTTTAATGCCCTCATCAAAGGGTCGCTGGAAGGTTTTGCGACCAGAGATTAAGCCAGAACCACCCGCACGTTTGTTGATCACAGCCGTGCGAATCGCTTCAGCAAAGTCGCTTTTACCGGATGCCCCACCGGAATTAATTAAACCCGCACGACCGGAGTAGCAATTAAGTACTTGGTAGCGAGTGAGGTCAATGGGGTGGTCGGTGGTCAGTTCGGAATAGACGCGATCGCTGGTTTTGCCGTATGATTTACCCGATGCTTGAGCAACGGCATTGTAGCCGTTGTTATTTTCTGGCAATTTCTGCTTAATAATATCGGCTTCAATGGTCACGCCCAGGTGGTTAGCTTGTCCCGTGAGGTCAGCCGCAACATGATAGTCTTTATCTTGCTTAAAAGCACTGTTGCGGAGATAGCACCAGAGGATAGTTGCCATACCCAGTTCATGGGCGCGAGCAAAGGCGCGGCTGACTTCTTGAATTTGGCGGGTGGACTGGTCGGAACCAAAGTAAATCGTGGCACCCACAGCAACTGCCCCTAAATTCCAGGCTTGCTCGACACTGGCAAACATGATCTGGTCAAATTGATTGGGGTAGGTGAGCAGTTCGTTGTGATTAATTTTCACAATGAAGGGAATGCGGTGAGCATACTTGCGAGATACTATGCCCAAAACGCCCAATGTGGTAGCCACGGCATTACAACCACCTTCCAGGGCAAGTTTAATGATGTTTTCTGGGTCGAAATACATTGGGTTGGGGGCAAAGGAAGCACCGGCGGAGTGTTCGATGCCTTGGTCTACAGGCAGGATGGAGAGATAACCCGTGTTGGCAAGGCGTCCATGCGAGTACAGTTGTTGGAGACTGCGCAGGACTTGAGGGTTGCGATCGCTTTGTGCAAAAATGCGATCAACTGAATCCGGGCCAGGTAGATGTAACAGCTGTTGGGAAACTTTAGCTTGGTAGGTGAGCAAATCTTCAGCTTCTCCGCCTAGCCAAGATTCTATAGATTGAGGTGCTGATAATGTTGCGGTCATAACAGTTTTCCTCAAGACTTTATTCTATGTAGAGGTTCTTTAATTTTGGCAGTGCTTGCCATTAGAAATGTCTGTACAACGGTAGACTCTTTCATGATCAAGCAGTACTTGATAGTTGGTGTCGCCCATCACAAAGATGATCATTTCGGTGAGGTAGGTGTCTCGCTTGCTCTTGCATTACTGGCGGTAGTTCATCCTTAGATATTTGTCGGATTGGAATTGCTTTGTGCTAGTTGCAGAATTGCTTCAAACTGAAAATCATGGGCAAGACGACTTAAGCCAGCAATCAGGGATGAATGTTCTGATGGGATTTGTTCAATGAGATGGAAGATTTCTTCGTCATCGCACAGTTGGGCGGCTTGATAGAGCTGGTCAATCCATGCTGTTGGCATCACAGACAGACCTTCAGCTGTCAGTACCTGCGGTTCAGCCTGCTCGCCATTGTGATGGCTAGTTGCTAAGGGCAGGTTGTTTTGGGCATACAGATAGCGCAATCCCAGATACTCTGCCATCTTGGCAAATAAGGTCTCTTCTTGGAAGGGCTTGCTGACGAAGTCGTTACAACCAGCCGCAAGAGCCAGAGTGCGATCGCTTCTGGAGGCATGAGCCGTGAGTGCGATAATTACAGGGGTCTGACCTTCGACATTGGAGCGGATTTGCTGGGTGGCTTCGTAGCCATCCATCACAGGCATTGCTATATCCATCCAGATCAGATGGGGTTGCCACTGCTGCCACAAGGCAACGGCTTCCTCCCCGTTTTTAGCTTCCTGTACCTCCAGACCCAACTGAACCAAAAGCTTCACCAAGAGTTGGCGGTTTTCCGGCTGGTCATCGACGACTAGGATGCGGTAGGACGGCTGATCGGGTGCCAAGCCAATCACCTCGCGCTGGATTTGGGCTGGTTGCACATCGGAACCTAACGCAAGGGAGACTGGAATCTCAAACCTAAACGTGCTGCCCTGACCGAGAGTGCTGCTGGCAGTAATATCCCCCCCCATTAAGCGCACGAACTTACGGCTAATGGTCAGTCCTAAGCCAGTGCCTTCTGGGGAAGTTTTTCCAACTTGGGTTTGGACAAAGGCATCGAAGATGGTGTCCACTTCAGTCGGGGCGATGCCAACACCAGTGTCAGAGACCTCAAATAGGAGATGGGAAAATGGGGTGAGTGGGTTGGATGGCTTCTTCCGGCTAAGGCGCGACGCAACGCTCAACGTCACGCTTCCTTTCTGAGTAAACTTAATGGCATTTCCTAGCAGATTGATCAGAATCTGGCGTAGTTTGTTGGGGTCTGCGGTTACGAATTGAGGTACCTCTGGAGCAATTTCTAAGTTGAGCTGCAACCCTTTGGCTTTAGATTTTTGGCGGAACATGTCCTGAAGCGATCGCAGTTGGGCAATCAAGTCAAAACTGCTCTCATCCAGAGTGATGCATCCCGCTTCGATTTTAGATAAATCCAGAATATCGTTAATCAGTGATAGTAAATGATTGCCACTGCGACTGATAATGTCTACGTTTTCTCGCTGCTCTAGGGTCAGCGAAGAATCACGACTCATCACTTGGGTAAAGCCGAGAATGATGTTGAGGGGAGTACGCAGTTCGTGGCTCATATTGGCGAGGAAAATACTTTTGGCCTGGTTAGCGACTTCTGCGGCTTCTTTTGCCTTTTGCAGTTCTATCTCGACTTGTTTGAGGTCAGTTAAGTTACGAATACTGACAACTATGCCAGAGATGGTATTGTTGACCTCAAAATAAGGAGCATAAGTAATGCCGATAAACTGTCGTCCTATTTTTGGGTACTCAAACCACATTTGGTAATTTACAACTTCTCCTGCCAGACATGGCTCTAAACGAGGTTTCAATAATGTTTCAAATCGCTCAGCACCCAAAACCTCGCCAACAGTATGTCCAAGAATCTCTTCTGATTGTTTTCCATGCAGAGTTAGGTAGGCTTGATTCACCAATTGATAGGTGTAGTTGCAATCCAGCAAGCACATACTATCCGTAGTAGCGGAAACAACCCGTTCATACCTACGCAAGGCTTCCTCTGCAAGTTTTCGATCGCTAATATCTAATGCTGTGCCAAACAGGCGAACCACTCGCCCTTGCGGATCGCGAACCACTTCTCCTCGTGCTTCCAAGTATCGGATTGAGCCATCCGTTCGCCAAATCCGAACGTCAGTTTCGTAGGGAGTCCCATTGGTGATGGCTCGGTCGAAGTATTGCTCAAGGCAAGGGCGATCATCTGGGTGAATATACTGAAAATGCTCGGCATAGGACGGTTCTGATGTATTGGGATCAAAGCCGAAGATGTGGAAGAGTTCTTCAGACCAAGTCAGCTTTTTTGTCCCGACATCGAGTTCCCAACTGCCAACATGAGCCACTCGCTGCGCCTGAATCAAAGCCGCCTCACTTTTACGGAGTTGTTCTTCAGCAAGTTTTCGATCGCTAATGTCTGTTAAAGTGCCCACATATCCAATGACCGAGCCTGTGTTTTCCTGTTCTATATCGGCTTGGGATAAGACCCAGGTTACCTTCCCTGAGGGATGTACAAGACGGTATTCTCCTTGCCAAGGACGCTGATGAGTTACAGCATCTTGCCATACTTGGAAAATGCGTTCTCGATCCTCTGGATGGATATAATAACTCCATCGCAATCCCAGTACGTCTTCTAAGGAAACACCAACGAGTTGACAAGCGCGTTCATTCGCATAAATCGTTTGTCCAGACGCATCAGAGCGATAAATGCCTACCGGGGAAATTTCAGCCAAGATGCGGAATAGCCTCTCGCTTTGTGCTAAAGCCTCTTGTGTCGCTTTGCGATCACTGATATCGGTAATTCGTACCAACCTCATCTGTTTACCTGCCACCGCAATTCGTTTGGTGGCTAAGTTTCCCCAGAAGGTCTTTCCTCGTTTCGTGACGTACTCGATTTCTCGACTCCAAAAGCCTTGCATCTCGATTTCCTGAACAATCGCCGCTAGCTCTTCGGGGGTAAATTGACGCTTTTGCAGAATATTCCCCTCAATGCCAATCAAACCATCTTGACTAGATGCTTCAAACAGTTCAACCGCTCGGCGGTTGCAATCAAGGGTGATACGTGTTTCGGCATCTACCAGAAAGATGGCATCGGTAGACTCGTTGAAGATGGCTTCTCTAAGATCGCGACTTTGAATCAGTTCTAACTCTGCCTGTTTGCGATCGCTGATATCCCGTCCTTCAGGAATCAGCAGCTTCACCTGCCCCGATTCATCAAATATGGGACGCAGCGAGAAATCAATCGTGGCAACCTGATCGCCCGCACCCAAAACATCCACCTCATAACGCACAAACTCCCCTTCGGCAGCATGAGCGATCGCAGCTTTTAATTGCTCCTGAGCTTCGGTAGAAATTGTCCACCATCGAGCTTCCCAAAATGGCCTGTTAATCACTTGGGAGCGAGTAATACCAGCAAAATCCAGTGCTGTCTGGTTGGCTTCTAGGAGGATGCCATTGGGCTGAAGGAGTCCCACAAACTGAAAGGTTTGGTTAAAAATGGCACGAAATCGTTCTTCACTTTCACTCAGTGCTGTCTCTGCCTGTTTGCGATCGCTGATATCTCGTCCTACTGATTGCAACTCTACTAAGCATCCCTGCTCATCAAATATTGCCCGGTTAATCCATTGTGTCCAACGAACCTGCCCTTGAACAATTACTCGATTTTCAATCGTTACTACCGGATTTTCTGAGCTGATAGAGTTAAGCAGTTGAGCCACATATTCGCGATCTTCTTCAAAAACAACAGGTTCGTAGCGGTTGCCGATGAGTTCCTCTCGCTTCAGGTCAAAATAACGACAGAAGGCTTCGTTGACGAACGTAAAGGTGCCGTCGGGTAGTAAGCGAGTAATCAGTTCTGTCTGATCTTCAAGAATGGCAAGATAACGTGCCTCGCTCCGCTGCAACGCTTCTTCTATCTGTTTGCGCTCGGTAATGTCTTCTGCCACTCCGATAAAGCGCAGGGGTTGTCCTGTCTCGTCACGCACTACGGAGATATAAGCAACAATCCATCGCTCTTGACCGTCAGGTCGAATAATCCGATATTCCCGCTTGACCGGATTACCGCGAAACTGTTCTGTGAGGGACTTGTGAACCAAGTGGCGATCATCTGGATGCAATGCCTCCAACCACGATTGCGGGTCTTGGTACAGGCTTGGACAGGTACGTCCCCAAATCTTTTCATACGCTGGACTAACGTACAGAAACTGACCTGAACTGGCAGATCGCACAAAAAAGACTTGACTGATCGTTTCGGCAATTTCCCGAAAGTGGTCTTCACTTTCTTGTAGAGCCTGTTCTACCTGTTTGTGTTCCGTGATGTCACGCTTAATGGCAGCCGCCCCTACAATCGTACCAGCCTTATCTTTGATGGGAGAAACCGTGGTGCAGATATTAATTTGCTGACCGTCTTTGCGCACACGTACCGTTTCGTATTGCTTGATGCTCTCTCCCTGCCGGATTTTTTGTAAGATATGCACCTCTTCATCTCGGCGATTGCATGGGATCAGAATGAAAATCGGACGACCTATGATTTCTTCAGCCCTGTAGCCGAATATTCTTTGTGCACCTGTATTCCAACTGAGAATAATTCCATCCAAAGACTTACTGATGATTGCATCATCCGAGGATTCCACAATTACCGCTAATTTGCTCAATTCCTCCTCTGCCTGCTTGTGTTCCGTGATATCGCGCAAAAAAGCGGTGAATACGATTTCGTCACCCATGTGCAGCTTAGAAATGGAGGCTTCAGCGGGAAACTCGCTCCCATCTTTACGGCGACCAAAAATCTCTCTACGCTCTCCCATGCGCCGTGATTTGTTAGCCGACTCACTGAATTGACTGATGTGTTGGCGGTGGGCGGCTACAAACCGATTGGGCAAGAGCAAATCCAGGGGTTGACCGAGTACCTCACTCGCTGTGTAGCCAAAGACCTGTTCAGCTCCCTGATTAAACAGAGTAATGCATTGGTGGGCATCGACCGAAATAATCGCATCACTAGCAATTTCCAAAATTCCGGCAAAGCGAGCCTGAGAAACTTGTAAGGCTTCCTCTACTTGCGATCGTGTACGGAGTTCCTGCTCTAACAGAATATTTGCCTGTTGGAAGGATAGTTCTGTCTGGTTACGCTGGGAGTCAAGTCGGTCGAAGATGTGGGCATTCCAACCCACCAACCCTGAGAACAGGAGGATATCGGATGTACTCGCTAAAGCTGTTTTTACCTGTTCGCTGTAGAGATGCCAGTGATAACCCATCTCACATAACCCTCCTACTACAGGCGGCAGGGAAATTGCCCAGGGTAGCAGTCGTCGCGCCATTAGGCTGCCTGCGCTGTCGCTACTCACCAGTGCCATGATTCCCCGATCAGGACGGGCACAGAGAATTCCACTACTTAGCAGCAAAAAGGCGATCGCTGTATGAACAGCCATCCCGGTATAGGAACCAGCCGTATAAAAGTAGACACTGCCGTAGACATATCGAAATACCCCAATGAAACCAATGAGCCCTGCTCCAATTGCCATACTTTGTGCTACAAGATAGCTCGCATGACTCCTACTTAATAGCAGTAGAGCTAACCCCTCCAAAAAAAAAGCCAGCGCTGTGTTAGGAGCCATTCGTCCCGGCACTGCTGTACTCCCAATCGGTTCTGGTTGTTGAATCAGTAGTTCATCAATTCCCAGATTGATATTAGAAGCGTACTGAATCAGGGTTAATAAGGAGATGAGGACAATTAAAAAGGCAAAAGTGAAACTTAGGAATTGAATTTTGCTCTTTCCTTTTTCCTTCTTTCTTATGAATGCCCAATGCCACAGCCATAATGATAATCCGCCGAGCAGCAAACAAAGGGCTGTGTTGACCTTCATCGTAGGCAGTTGAGGCAGGATGCTTTTGAGTACTGCAATATCCAATACCCAACTCCAAATAACAACAAAACCAACCAGAGCGACTGCAAGGCTGAGTTTTTTAGATAAAAATTGGAGCTGGGTAGTTCCAGGAGAGTAATTTGGGTTTTCTGACCGTTCTGACATATTCAGTCGGTTCAAACCTCCATCAAATTTAAACTTTCGCTAACAAAGGTATTTAATACTACTATTTAACAGTGTAAGATTAGCCTCGAAAAATAAGGAACTTATAAAGATGAAATCAGTCTTGGAAAAACTTAACAGTTCAAGAGCTTTCTATTAGTTTGTTTCTTCTAGAGACCAACCGAGAGCCTTGGCTATCTCGTTAGTGAGTGAGATGGGGTTGAAAGGCTTAGTGATCGCTCCGACTACACCAAAGGATTGGAGCTGCTTCAGCGTGAACCAACGCCCTCTCGGCGTCAACAACACAATGGGAATAGAGTGTGTAGTCGGATTGGCTTTTAGCTGCTCAAGAAACGCCAAGCCTTCCATGCCTGGTATAGAAATATCTACAACAATGGCATCCGGTTTCACGGCGACTAACCGATTCCAGTCTTCCCCAACCGAGGCCGCTGACAGTACATCCCAACCTCCCAGATCTTTTAAACAGGCTTCTACCACTTCCCGGACATTGGCTTCGTTATCAACCAACAAAACCAGTTTAGTGGTCATTGCTACTTGAAGCGTATTCATCTCACTTAGCTCCCTTTCACTGGCTTTTGCACAGATATCAATAGGCTCAAGTCATAAGATATTGAGTCTGTAATTATTAATAAACTCTCAGGCCGCCTAAGCCATTCCGTTAGGAATGACGCTAAGGCGGCTTTAGCCTTGATAGTATAGGGAGAAAATAAGGAAGTTATAAAGATGTCAAAATTTGACACAATAAATGAGGCGTAGATGCCTAAAGGCTCCAGCCTAAAATTTCAGCTAGCTGCGGGCAAAGGGTCACAGGGTTAAAAGGCTTAGGAATGACCCCAGCTACGCCCATCTGAGTAAATCGGGCACGATCATCCGGTAGTACTTTGGCAGTGAGTAAGATAACCGGAATGGATTGGGTCACAGGATTGTCCTGAAGCATTTGAAAGCAAGCAATACCGTTCATGTCGGGCATGGATACATCCAGAAGGATGGCATCGAAGAGTCCAGCATTTGCCTTGAGCAACCCTTCAGTACCCGATCTGGCTGTCATTGCTTCCCAGCCTCCTAAATCTTCTAGGCAAGCTTGAACCAGTTCACGGATACTCTCTTCATCATCAATAACAAGAATTCGTTTAGCTGTCATCAGAAGTTTGAAATTGAATTGATCCAGTTAGTTGGTGTAGGCACTCTAGTTCCCCGAAATCTAGGTCGGGTGTTCTGCCGGGACTATGAAGTCTGGGGCACTGGCAATGTGAAGTAAAAAGTACTGCCTTCACCGAGAGTGCTTTCAGCCCAGAGTTGCCCCCCGTGCTGCTGTACGATACTGCGACAGATGGCCAGACCTAATCCGGTACCTCCTTTGTGGCGTGAATCTGAAGCATCAACTTGCTGGAAGCGCCCAAAGATGGTCTCTAGTTTATCAGCTGGAATACCCCGTCCCTGGTCGTTGACCTGAAACAGGATGTGATCACAGTGGGGTTGAGCTGTTACGGTGATAGTGGAATTAGGGGGAGAGAACTTGAGCGCGTTACTCAATAGATTCGTGAGGGTCTGAATAATCGCGTCAGGTGCAGCCCAAATTTGAGCCGATACAGGAACAAGTCTGAGGGTAATGGGTGCCTGATCTGCGATCGCCTGTACTGTCTGCACAGCCTGCTGCATTAACTCAGCGGTATCACAGACTTTCTTCTCCAGAGCCACTTTACCTGAATCCAGACGTTCCAAGTCAAGGATGTCATTCACCAAACGGACTAAGCGTTCGCTATCTGTCAAGGCAATTTCCAGCATACGTCGCGCCTTCTCCGGTTTGCTGTCATAAATTCCGGTTGCCAGTAAACCCAAAGAACCCCGAATGGCTGTGAGTGGGGTTCGTAGTTCATGGCTAACAATCGAGATAAACTCATTCTTGATCTGGTCAATTGCTCGCCGTTCTGTAATGTCCTGGACTTGAGCCACGTAGTATAAGGGTTTCCCTTGGGTATCTCTAACTAATGAAATACTCAAAAACACCCAGATAATACGCCCTAGTTTGCAGCAGTAGCGCAACTCCGTTTGGCAACGCTGGGTTTCGTTCCCTAGGAGCTGCTGTAGGCAGTTTTGATGCTGATCGATATCATCTGGATAAATCAAGTCACTAGACGAGGTGGTTAGCAATTCCGACTCGGAGTAGCCAAGCATGTCGCACAGTGCGCAGTTGACTTTCAACCAGTGCAGGTCTAATCCGATTAATAGCATTCCCGTTGAAGCATAGTCGAAGGCGCTGCGGAAACGCTCTTCACTCTCCCGTAGTGCCTCTCCAGCTTGACGGAGAGCCGCTTCTGAGCGTTGACGTTCCTGCATTTCCCGCTGGAGTTGGTGGTTCTGCTCAATGAGTTGCTGTTGTTGCTGTCGTATGGTGAGTTGATGCCTGACTCGCAGCAACACTTCCTCAGCTTGGAAGGGTTTGGTGATGTAGTCAGCTCCCCCAACATCAAAGGCTTTCGCCTTGTCAGCCACCTCGTCTAGGGCACTCAAGAAGATAACTGGAATCTCGTGTGTTTCTACTGCTACCTTGAGAGCTGAGCAGACTTCATAGCCATTCATTTGTGGCATTCGGATGTCGAGCAAGATCAGGTCAGGGGGTTGGGAGCGAACTGTCTCTAAAGCCATCTCCCCACTGACGGCTTTTCTCACCTTATAGCCTTGTCCGCTCAGGATGGCAGCGAGAGTACGGATATTATCGGGTTGGTCATCGACTATGAGAATATTGCTGTTGGTGTCCGTCACGATGTTTTCTCGATCGCCCTAATTTCAGCTGAAGTACGAAGTATTGAGTCCGGCACCAATAGCTACACCCAACGAACTTCATCCTTGAGCCTTTATAGTCGCTTCCCCATTTTCTGTTGAATATCGTCTAGCTGCTGTCGGAAACGGACTCGCTCAAGACGGCTAATCACTCGCGTAACTAACTCCGGCCCCACAACTGGCTTACCAATAAAGTCATCGGCTCCTGCCGCAAACACTTGTTGCAGTGACTCCGCATCTGTGTGAGCGGTCACCACTAGTATAGGCAAGTCTCCCCACTGCGGGTCTAGTCGCACCACTTGACACAGGTCAATCCCACTAAAGGTAGGCATTTCTAAGTCCAATATCAGCAGATTGGGCTCTGTGGCGGTCAGCACGTCCCAGAACTGCTGAGGATTTTCTAGACTGGTGACTTGGAATCCCCAAGGTTGCAGTAGACTGCTCAGGGTGGTTAGGGCTACTGGATCGTCATCCACTACCATAACCTTGGCGTGTGCTGTCTGAGTTGGCGAGAGGACTTGAGCGATCGCCCTAAAAACTTGCTTAGGTTCTACAGGTTTGTGTAAGAATCCACGTCCCCCCAAGCGGGACACTGCCACCCGCTCCGCCAGATTGTCTCGCCCGGTAAAGACTAGAACAGGGAGTGTAGGGAATTGCTCTGTCAGTTCTCGCAACAGCGTCAGTCCATCCTGCGATCGCTTAGAAAATGTTAGGTCTAGCACAACTACATCAGGAGGGGTTTGGGCAATCGCTTGTTTGGCGGTCGTCAAATTAGTGGCGATCGCCATTTCCACTCCGCAAGCAACGGCTTCTGCTTTTAACCGCTCCGCTAGGGCGATATCATCATCAATGAGCAGCGCTCGGATGATTTTTTGAGCCACAGGGATGAGTTGGGCGGTGGGAGCAACAGGAGGCTTGGTCAATTCTTGCCCCAGGGCACTCACGAGTTGCTTGAATTGTGATGCCTCTTCCTCCCCTAAAGTATTCTTACCCATCAGTAGGTGTTCAATCTGCCGTGCTAGCTTTGAGCCTTCTGGGTAGCCAAAGGTTCCCAGTGAGCCGGCCAGTTTGTGAGCATCCTGTCTGGCAGTTTGTCGCAGGTCATCACTCAAATCGCCTGATAGTAACTCACTCGTTGTTCGCTCTAGTCCAGCAACCCGCTGTGCAAAGGTAGGTCTGAATCGCTCCAACACCTTGTTGACTGAATCTAGTTCCTTCGATGGAGAATGGGTCTGTGATGCTTTAATGGATGCTGTCGTCGAATTAGCGAAAGTAGGTTGACTCGGTTTAGGCAGAGCTTTGAGTCGGTAGCCTAAGCCATAAACCGTCTCGATGATTTCTTCCGTGGCTCCAGAAGCCCTCAGTTTCTGCCGCAAATCCTTAATGTGTACCGTAACCGCATTTTCAGTGGGTGAGTCATCCAAAGACCAGAGGGAATCGATAATAGCACTCCGACTAAAGATTCGTTGCGGATTTCGCAGGAAAAGCTGTAGCAGGCTGTACTCTTTGGGAGTGAGGGAGAGTGGCTGCTCTCTAAAAGTGACCTCAACTAAAACCGGATTCACTCGCAGCTCTCCCCAAGTCAGCACTGAAGTGACAGGTGTATTTCCCCGACGCAGCAACGCACGAATCCGCGCCATTAACTCCTTATTGTTGTAGGGCTTGATCACATAGTCATCGGCTCCAGCATCTAAGCCTCTAACGATATCGGCGTTTGAGTCTTTTGCTGTTAGTAAGAGAATCGGTTTTTGATATCCCTGTAAACGGAGCTTGCGGCAGAGGCTGATGCCGTCGAGCTTGGGTATGAGAAAATCCAGAAGGATCAAGTCATAGTCAAAAGATGTGGCTAGTTCCAGGCCTATTTGACCATCGGTCGCTAGGTTAACTGTATAGTGATGCTCATTCAGCGCTCTCTCCAACGCCCAAGCTGTTGGCTCATCATCCTCTACGAGCAAAATTTTCATCGGAGTCGCTTCTTTACTGGGTATCCGCTATTTCATTGCTATATCTACAGTATGCATCCCACGACTTATGCAACGGCAAGCTGCGATCGCTTGAACGATCAAGTATGACCAAATAATTCGTAATTCGTAATTCGTAATTCGTAATTGAAGGTCACAAGCCCCTAAATTCATTTATGAGAAATAACAAGGGGTAGCTCCTTGTTCTAAGCCCCCGGCTTTATCGCCCTTCTCGATTGGATGCGGTACACTCTGACCTCTCTGGAAAACCTCTCTCCTTTTAGGAGAGAGGCTTTGATTCTTACTCCTGCAACCCTAGTAGGGAAGGGGTTGGGGGTTAGATTTTTCTGATGTACTTCACGCAACTGAGAACTGCTATATCCCCGCTAATGGAGAGTGAGAAGGGTAATAATTAAGAATTACGAATTATCAATTACGGATTCGGGTAACTTTACGAGGATAAATATCTTCTTTTAAAAGATATTTAAGGCTTTTTACTAACTCACCGTTTTAGATTTTTGCCTCAGCCTCCAACCCGTCGCTAAGGCACCGAAGGCTAATGTTCCCAAGATGGAAGCGGGTTCAGGTACAGATTCAGTTTGCAATTCTTTGAATGCTAATTCTGCAATTTGCTGATGACTTACAGTTGACGGATGAATATTGTCCCAGAATAAATACTGGCTTTGTACAGTTTGCCCACCACCCACACAGTTTGGGTTGTTAATACAAGCCTCGGTAACATTCGTGAGGTTGTAATTGGCTGGATTGGAGATAGCATCATTGAGTAGGGAATTCACATTGAGCAGTTTGATATTGAAGTTAGAACTAGGAGTTTGGCTGAACGTATTTACGGTTGCGGCTAGGCTGGTATTATGAAGGTTGGTCAATGCAGTGAGACTGCTGGAAATGGGTGTATTTCTTGTACTGGGTAGGTTTCCTAAATCTGGCAAGTTGACCACTAAGAAATTTTTCGCACCGAGGGCAGCAAGTGAGCTTAAGGCTGAAGATAAATTGCCGATAGTCGTGGTAGGTGTGGTAAAAGGCGTAAACGTAGTACTTTGGGTAGCCAAATAATCATTGGCACCTGCCCATAGCACATAGAGAGCGTCCGGGTTAGCCGATTGATTGGCTGGTATGAGGCTTGTAAATGCTCCAATTTGCTGCTGCAATCCCGGTAAATTCGGATTGAAGGTGTTAGCTGTGCCTGTGGTGGCTCCACCGAACGCGAAGTTTATACCTTGAGTTGGGATAGTTGTTGGCGTAAGAGCTGTGTAAGGAGTTGGGTTTAAGTTGAGCTCTTCGGCGAGATAGTCCACCCAGTTCGGGCCATTAGAAAAACGTCCATTAAAGTAAGGAAATGGAGGAAGTCCAGTTCCTGTGGCTTGAAGCGTAGCATTGAAAGCATTCCCTGTATCAGAGATGCTGTCACCAAAGACATACATTTGAGTAAAAGTCGTAGCCGCAGCCTTCAGCGGCAACAGGAAAGAAAAGAGTACAAATCCTGTAGTTGCAATTTGCTTTTTCATCGTAGTTTTCACTTCTGATAGTTTTTGCCTATGCTTCAAGCTAATCTTAGGGCAACAAATATTATTCTTTATAGGTTTTCCAGTTTGAAGATGCAAGCCCATTCCATTTTTGGGTAGGCTAAATATAGCTGTTGCCATAAACGTTAGGACAGATTTAATGGATGAAACGACCGAATACCAGTAATAAACCTTCTGCCCCTACCCTCTGCCTTTTGCCTTTTGCTATATATATAGGAATTCATAATTAATTTTGTTTAATAGCCTGTGAGGTAACGCCTAAACGTTGCAAAAGTATACCAAAATTAGGTAAAGCTTGAGAGCTTTAGTATCCAGCTTCAGGCGGTTGTTTGTCGATTACAGGACTTACGGAAAATTCGCTGTAATACCCTAGCAATGGCGTAGGGTGCGTTGCAACGCACCCTACAATTAGGGTAACTGCATAAGTCCTAGATTAGTTGAGCGAAGAGGATAGATTTAGCGATCGCAAGCAAGTTATTGACTATTAGTACTTGACGGTGTTTCTTCCGCTTTAGGTGATGGTGGACTGGGTTGATTCTTCAGAAGTAGCGCCTCTCTCGCAGATAACCCTTCCCCCTGAGATCCAAAATACCAAATGGCTGCCGCTGCCTCAGCACGAGTTACCGTTTTCTTGGGCTGGAACAGTGTTGTGTAACCAAATACTCGACGGATATTAGATTGTTCACCGTTCTGAAAATCTGCCACCACGGAGCGCCATACCTTCGGATCAATTTTTGTCACATCTTGAAAGCCCCAGGTTTGCTTGACCGTATCAAGGGAGGCTGTGGGCAAAGCCTGACGAGTGTCCAAGGGG
This sequence comes from Allocoleopsis sp., assembly GCF_036703385.1. Taxonomy (NCBI): domain Bacteria; kingdom Bacillati; phylum Cyanobacteriota; class Cyanophyceae; order Coleofasciculales; family Coleofasciculaceae; genus Allocoleopsis; species Allocoleopsis sp. The sequence continues at coordinate 34,015 of NZ_DATNPA010000043.1, forward strand.
ACTTTCCATAAAATCAAAGTTTCTCGCGTTAGGGGAGCATCGGGACGAAACAACGCTGCTGTACTATCACCACTCAAAGGGCTAGGAATCAAACCTGCCTCCGCCAAGGCTTGAATACTGGGAAAATCGCGATCGCTGCGAGGTACGTCTTGGAACGCAGGTTGAGATGTGTCTGAGGCTAGACGAATCTGTTGTCCCGGACGATTGGCAAAAATCTGATTATTAGCAGCAACTAACCAACGTGCGAACTCACGGCGAGTAATGACTTTATTAGATGTAAATAGACTACCGCTCGCATTCGAGGTCTGTTTAGTAGCGGATTGATCAACGGTTAATACTCCCAAACTCGCCAAGTCTTGTATCTGCTGACGCAAGGTTTGAGGAAGTTTATCAAGGTCAATGAATTCCTGTGATGGCGAAGAGGAGACCTGTGTTGGTGCCTTGGTAACGTCTGGAGTTTTCGCTGACTCCGCTACCTCTGGCTTTTGCGGTGATGGGGAAGCCGCATTCGCACTCCCCTGAATGTACTTAATGTCAAATGCCGTTAAGCTACTGGTAGCCTTCGTTTTAGGCGAAGGCGTTGCTGAAGGAGCTGGTTGAGCTTTGTCTGGGGTGACATCAGAGGGAATCGTTACGGTTACTTCCAAATCGTTGTGACGCGCAACAAGCTTACCTCCTGATGTATCTGTTGGCTGAGAAACGATCTGCCATTTGTTGGATTCAAAGGCTTGCTGATAAAAGCTCTGAATCATATTGATCGGATCAGACGATGACCAACGAGTGAGCTGGCCTTGAGCCGCTGGAACGGTTAACGCCTCAACGTTCTGTAACTCAGCATTGGGATAACGAGGAATCTGTGTGGGGAAATCTTTGGGTAGTTGCGCTGAAGTTACGGACGGGCGATTGCCTACGGCAGGGTCTAAAGAGCGATCGCTCTGAGATGAACCCCCGAAAATAGTTGAGTTATCCTTCAGAGTCGGGTCTGCTTTCAAGGCGCTCTCCAGGGATTTGCCACTGGGAGTGTTGGCGCAAGAGGTCAACAAACTCAAAAGGCAAAGGGCGAAACTAGCAAGTAGGATAGGGCGTTGAAAAGACTGCACGGGTATTCGATACACAGCGTCACACCTCCTACGCTAACGCAAATCCAAAAGCTCATCTTGCTGAGTTCAGGCTGTTTTCTATCAAGACAAGTCTTGCTTCTACCCTCTTAGTAGATTGATGCCTAATCAGATTAAGCATAATATTGTGGCTGTTGGCTAAAACTGCCAAGGACTTTTAGGTGTTGCTGGGTTACAATCTCAGCGGTTTTTCGTTTCTACTTATATGGCTTCACAGGAAAAAAATTTGGCGGCGCATCAAAAGTCTCTCGGTTTGGCAAATTCAACGCCAGAGAGCATTAAAGCGGAAGAGTCAACTGTTGTCAAAGAACCGCAAAACCAGGAAGACCCAAGAGCGAAATTCTGGCGACAACTACGCGAAAATCTGCAAATCCTGGCGATCGCATTGGCCTTGGCAGTACTCATTCGTGCGTTTGTGGCAGAACCGCGTTATATTCCTTCGGAGTCAATGCTACCAACGTTAGAAGTTGGCGATCGCTTAGTTGTAGAAAAAATCTCCTATCATTTCCGATCTCCTGCGATCGGAGAAATCGTTGTCTTCGATCCACCCCAACAACTCCAGCTTCAGGGTTACCCTAAAGACCAAGCCTTCATCAAACGGGTAATGGGCACACCTGGGCAAATGATTCAAGTCAAAGATGGCCAGGTTTACCGCAATAATGTCCCACTCAAGGAAGACTACATTGCCGAACCGCCCGATTATCAAATGCCAGCCGTTCAGGTGCCTGAAGGCCATCTATTTGTCATGGGAGATAACCGGAATAACAGTAGAGACTCTCACGCTTGGGGCTTTTTGCCTCAACAAAACGTCATTGGTCATGCTTGTTTCCGCTTCTGGCCTCTCCAGCGAATAGGTCGTGTTTAACTTGACTTGTTACGGCAAAAGGCAGAAGGCACCGCAGATGAGAGTGAGGAGGGAGAGGGCAAAAGGTTTGTTACTACTGCTAGCGGGTTGTGTTTAGCCGTTAACTCTCCTCGTGGGAAGTCCCCATGTGCAGCGAAGCGGAACTTGGGGATGAAAGTGATAGCGAAGCGTTAGCGAGTCTTAGAGCGTCGGGCAGCCGATCAATCCACTCTTCGACAACTTGTGTCATGGTTTTCTCGTGAGTTTCTGCATAAGCCTTTAGCTTGGAGTATCTTCGCTCCGAAAGTCTGACACGAATCGATTTTTCTTTCAAAATGTATCACCAATGTGGATACATTTAGATTACCATGAAGTTGGTTGCTGACCCGCCTAGGCGTATGGAACAGACAGGCTGATTCCGAAGTAGAGTTACGACTCTTGCCGCAGAAACATCGCAGCTAGGGAAAGAACATGACCGCTGGTTCGTAAGGTTACGCCCTACGGTAAAAGATAAGCCAAGTTGTGTTGCACGCAAAGTTATCAACCCGTGGAAGACGGGTTGCTGCCTGGGTTCACCCTTTGAGGTGATAAAGGTCGAATAGGCCAGAGACGCTGTGTAAGACCATCATCGGATTTAGTTCCGAACTCGCAAGAGTACCTAGCGTGGCAACGGCGAATGAGACAGGAAGCCCCGCACGTAGCGAATGCGAAGTGCGTGGGTACTTCACATCTGTCCTATTATCACTTTTTCTGTATATTTCCTGCGCCTGAATTCCTCCGTGGAGATGGTGAGTTTCGGATCGCTCCAGCACGACAATCTCGCAGCCAATTGCTGACGGCTTGA
>NZ_DATNPA010000044.1:0-3592 GCF_036703385.1 Allocoleopsis sp.
TCAATTGGCGTGAAACACAAGCTCGCATGGATAACTTACCAGGAGCCGAAGTCCTAGTAACCGCACTGCGACCTGCTCAAGGTGGTTTAGGTATTGAACTGCTAGATTATCTTGTGCCTCCCAAGGGTCGTCCCATGCCGAGTGACTGGAAAAGTTGCGATATTGCACATATGCAAGTCGAGCTAATCGTCAACGACATTGAGCAGGCAGTAGATATGTTCCGGAAAAATGGGGTTGAGGTTGTATCTTCGCGGGTTGTGGAGTTTGCAGATAGCTCATGTCCTTATCGTCAAGGTTGTTTAGTCAAAGACCCTGACGGACATGCTATGTTGGCGATCGCACAGTGATTTAAGAGGGAGATTAAACGGCTGGCACTAACCCAACAACACGCGACCATGCTCCGCTACCACGCTTGACCTTAATTGGAAAGCACAAAACAGTACTACCAACAGACGGCAACTTATCCAGATTAGTAAGCTTTTCAATCTGGCTGTACTTTCTTTTGAGTATCTGAAAAAAGCACTAGAGAGAAACCAAGCGTCATTTGCAGAATTGAGCAAACTTGTTAATGATTATCTAGTTAGTCCTATTTGTTCCCTATGTTGTCACTTAAATTCCGATTTTGTTTCAGGTAGTTCAAGAAGCTGTAAAGCATTTACCAGAATTCCCGATGAAATATGGCAAGGGAGTAATGACCATCGCCAAGCTTATCCTGGTGATAAGGGAATTGTTTTCAAAAGTAGAGGTTAATTAAAATTTCAGGCAATTACTAGAGATAAAACTCCTGAAAAAATTATGCGTAACCGAGAGAAAATACATAGAGAATGGGAAGAGATAAAAAATATTTCCATTGGAGGAATTGATATGTTGAAAGCTGATTCAACTATTTATTTCAATTATTTTAACTCTTAGGTTATATGTTGTGCGATCGCATATTTTATAGGTTAGGTTGACGAAGGAACCCCAACATCTACTTTTGTTTAACATTCATACCCCGTCTGCGATAGCGGTAGCCTCGATAGGAGCTCTACTCGCTGCTGCAAAGCAGATGGCACAGATAGCATAGGGAGAACCAGTAGAATTGAAAGAACTGATAACCCTATTACCACCTATGCTGAAAACCGTCGAAGGCATTTATCAGAATGGGCAAATTGAACTCACCGAACTACCGCAAAATGTGAGCGATCGCACCCAAGTTCTCATCACCTTCCTCGATCCTGGAAAAATCGATCCCACCAAACTGCGCCATCTGATCGATCAGTTGGAGACGATTGCAGGCATTCAGCAAGGCTTCGAGGAACTAGAGCGTGGCCAAACTCGCCCTATCGGGGATTTCATCCAAGAAATGCAGCAAAAGTATGACATTTCAGGTTGAAATTACCCCGATTGCCGAAGCTCAGATTGAGCAAGCCTACCAATGGTATCGAGAGCATAATCCCGAATTTGCCGATCGCTGGTTCCGAGGGTAGATGAATATGATTGCAACGCTCCAAGAGAAGCCCAGGCGCTGTGCCTTAGCAGTCGAACACGAAATTTTTCCTGAAGAAGTCCGGCAATTACTTTACGGGAAATTCAAAAATATGTATCGAGTGCTGTTTACTATTCGAGATATTACAGTCTACGTGTTGTACGTGCGCCATAGCGCTCAAGCACCATTAACTTTAGATGACTTAGACGATCTAGAAGGTGGAGTTTAACGAGAACGCGAAAATCCCCCTCTTCAAGCCGACAGGTCGAGAATTAATCAAGCACGGGGATTGATTCATCGTCCAAAAATCAAAGCATCCAGCGAATAGGCACCAGCGCCTAAAACCGTGAACTGACAAGTCAGCGCTTGCGTATCGCAACCAGCATGATGCAGTACATAAATGCTTGTTCTCAGCTCAGTGGTTTGCCTAGTTCTTTGAGACCCTTGTACTGGCCTTATTGTTGATACCATCAGTCATTAACTGACAGCATCAGATGAGGAGTTGGAATGTGGTGCTCGTCCCGAATCGGTACAATAGCCGTGCCGATCGCAAAAAACTCAATGACATGAGAACTCCACGAGTAGCGACCCTCATGCAGTTGAACTCCCACAATTCCTTGTGCTTTTAGGTGAGCGGCTTCTGCCTGCATTCGTTCCATTGCTAGTTCACGGGCATCATACAGGGCTTGGGTGAAGTTGGTCATCTCCACATTCTTGCCAATATTTTTGAACCACTGACCAATGCCCTGATAGGCTACATGGTAGACGCAGTTACCCATGACCAAACCAACGGGTCGGTAGCCAGCTCGAAGCAACGTCCAAAAATCCTGCCCCGATAAATCGCTGGTGAAAGGCTTGTTATCCAACGTGCGGTAGGACAGATTAGGGTCGCGAGTTCGCACCGCAGTACCGATCGCTACAAATTCCGCAAGATTTGTCTCCCACTCCATGGGCTTAGCCGTCAGACGTACCCCCACAATCCCATCAGCCCCCAGTACATCGGCTTCCTCTTCCATCCGGCTCATTGCCAGTTCCCGCGCATGGTACATCGCCTGGGATAATACCGTCATCTCCATATTCTGGTTAATTCCTGCCCATTGATAGCCAATGTGGTACATGGAGCAACCCACCACCATCCCCAAGGGGTCGAAACCTGCTTCCTTGACCAGCAGAAACTCGTTGACTGATAAATCGCTGGTAAATAGACGATGCTGTTCATCCTTGCCGCGCATCGCTTGCAACCGTTCGCGGGCGTGGGCGGGGAGGTCGTTGGGCATGGGTTGGTTGTTGGTCATAATCAATATCCTGGCTGGGGAATGAGAGGGTTGAGTTTGAGTTAGGCAAGCTAACCGCTAATCCTCAAAATCGTCCACGCGAATTTGGCTAGACTTACCACTCGCGAGGTCATAAATCAGCAGTGGTGATTTTCTACTATTGGTAACGGGTTGCGGGTCGTGAACAATGGAGGTTCCCACGGCTACAAAATGAGCTAATAGATCGTGATACGTTGTTTTGTTATATTCGTACTCAATATCTTCCACACCCATATCGATGTGCATCCCGACAACTCCTGAAGCCTGATGCTTGCGAATATCGGCGGTTAACCGATTCATTGCCAGTTGACGAGCAAGGTTGAAGCCCTGCGTATACTGTGCAACCTCTTGGTTTTGGCTGCTGCCTCTGCCGAAGAAGCCACCCCGCATCATGTTGCGAGTGTTCCAGTCGGTGTGGATATAGTAGGAGCAGATGCCAAAAACGAGTCCGCGAGGATAGTATCCTGCTTGATGCAACTGCCAAAACTCCTGACCGCTGAGGTCGCTGGTGAAGGGTTGAGGATCTATGAGGCGATAGCGAAGCGCTGCTGCGAAGCGCAGATCGCGAATACGAATGGCAGTCCCAACTGCTGTAAACTCAACAGTCCGAGCGCTCCAGTCATAGCCACCCACCTTCAGCCTCACACCGATTACCCCATGAGCGCCCAGCAGTGATGCCTCTTGGCGCAGTCGAGCGATCGCTAATTCCCGCGCTGCCAATTGGGCTTCGCTCAGTTGAGTCAGTTCTCCCGTATAGTTGCGGTAGCCGTTAAAGTATCCCCAAAAGCTGACTTTATAGAAAGCCGTTCCC
>NZ_DATNPA010000045.1:0-10050 GCF_036703385.1 Allocoleopsis sp.
GCTGCCGATTGTCAAGCATTCCTATGTAGTGCGTGATCCAAGAGATATGGCGCGGATTGTCGCCGAAGCATTCTTAATCGCCAGTACGGGACGTCCTGGCCCAGTCCTGATTGATGTGCCCAAGGATGTTGGTTTAGAAGAGTTTGACTATGCACCTGTGGCACCAGGTAAGGTTAAGTTACCGGGCTATCGTCCTACCGTCAAGGGAAATCCTCGTCAAATTAACCAGGCACTGAATCTGATTCGTCGGGCACGGCAACCCTTGCTTTATGTCGGTGGTGGTGCAATCACATCTGGGTCTCATTCTGAGTTGCGGAAACTGGCAGAAATCTTCCAAATTCCCGTGACGACGACACTGATGGGTAAAGGGGCGTTTGATGAATCCCATCCTTTAGCTGTGGGAATGTTGGGGATGCACGGGACTGCCTACGCTAACTTTGCCGTGAGCGAGTGTGACTTGCTGATTGCGGTTGGTGCACGGTTTGATGACCGAGTGACCGGTAAACTCGATCAATTCGCCTGTCACGCCCAAGTCATTCATATCGATATTGACCCTGCTGAAGTTGGAAAAAATCGAGCACCGCAAGTGCCAATTGTGGGGGATGTACGGCAGGTTTTGGTTGATCTGTTGCGTCGCTATGAGGAATTGGGAATTTCACCAGATCCGAACCAAACGAGGGAATGGCTGGCACGGATTAACCGTTGGCGTGAGGACTATCCCTTACAAGTGCCTCAACATGCCGATAGCTTGTCGCCTCAAGAAGTCATTGTGGAGTTAGGGCGTCAGGCACCGGATGCTTACTACACGACCGATGTGGGTCAGCATCAAATGTGGGCTGCACAATTCCTCAAAAGCGGGCCTCGTCGCTGGATTTCCAGTGCGGGTTTGGGAACGATGGGTTTTGGTGTACCCGCAGCAATGGGCGTGAAGGTGGCGCTGCCGAATGAGCAGGTGATTTGTGTAGCAGGGGATGCCAGTGTTCAAATGAACATTCAGGAACTGGGCACCTTGGCGCAGTACGGCATCAACGTGAAGACGGTGATTATCAACAACGGTTGGCAGGGGATGGTGCGCCAGTGGCAACAGGCGTTCTATGGAGAGCGTTATTCCTCCTCAAATATGGAGTCAGGAAAGCCGGACTTTGTGAAGTTGGCCCAGGCGTATGGCATCAAGGGCATGGTGATTCAGAGTCGGGATGAATTAAAGGATGCGATCGCTGAAATTCTCGCTCATGATGGCCCAGTTTTGGTAGATGTCCGTGTCAAAAAAGACGAGAACTGCTACCCAATGGTCGCCCCTGGCAAGAGTAACGCACAGATGGTTGGTTTGCCAGAGCGCCCCAAACTCGAACAAGCGATTGAATTAGTCTATTGCAGCAACTGCGGCGCAAAAAATGTCGCAACGAACAACTTCTGTCCGGAGTGCGGCACAAAGATCTAAGTTGACTCCCCTCAAGTCAGCCTAACTAACAAAGGAAAGTCCCTGCCATCGTGCAGGGCTTTTTTTTAGCTGGTGATACCTACATCTGGTTATGTATTTAATTGGAGCGCTAGGTTTCAGCTTTTTTCGAGCGTTAGATTATAGCTTGAAAAATAACGCTCAAAAATAACAAATAATTTGAAAATACATAAAAATTTTATTTTTTCTTTAGCTATGAACACAATAATCAGCTAATTGGCGTAAAAGATTCCAGCCATGTTGCTGACGTAATAAACTTTAGAAACAAAGAAAATTTGAGCTGGTTACTGATAGTTGTCTTAAAAGGGATTATGACTCGTCTACTAGATCCAAAAAAAGATCTACGTCAAGACAGAGATTTAGATGTATCTACTCATGACGTAGTTTCCCCCTGGAGAAATCCAATTCCCTTAGGGGAGTATCAAAGGAGTCCCGTTGTTGTCTACTTTTACAGCAATAGATGGATTCCGATGAAATGTTTTTCCTTGGCTGAGGCTGTTGCGCTCTATCATAAAGCCCTGTCCTTAGGCAAGGAGATAATTGTCTATCCTGCTGATTACGACCCCTATATCCAAAGGTATGCTGCGCCTCCTTGTGCAGGGGAAGTACCTTAAGAGGCGATCGCTTCCGCTACGAGTCACCATTCCGGAAAGTACAAGTTGACAGCAATAGCCCATCCGCAGCTCAGTTAGTCAAGGGGCTGTGTGTAAAGAATTGAAACAAAAATGCATAATCTCCCGCTGATGAGACGTATCTAAAAGCGGAGGTGAGACTTTATGCTAATATTTCTAGTCTTAACGAGTTACGTGATCGGTTTTGCGGTTGTTCTTGAAGTGTTGTTTTTACACGAGTAATGAACAATGGCTGAGCATACTCCACCATCTGAATTAAATCAGTAGTAACGAGGTGAACAGGAGTCACCCTGCTATAAGTGGAATGATGTCAAATAAATGAAGACCAACAGCAACCGGACATGAGTGAAACAACAGGCGCAGCTTACCGTATAGAAAAAGACTCAATGGGAGACCGACATATCCCCGTTGAGGCTTACTACGGGATTCAAACGCTACGGGCAACGGAGAACTTTCCCATTAGTGGGATTAATCCGTTGCCCACTTATGTAGATGCTTGCGTGCTGATCAAGAAAGCCACTGCGATCGCAAATAGTGAACTTGGCTGTATTCCCCAAGACATTAGCCGTGCCATCATCCAAGCAGCAGATGAAGTCCTCAATGGTAAGTTCCGCGACCAGTTTGTCGTGGATGTCTATCAAGCAGGTGCTGGTACTTCCCACCACATGAATGTCAATGAAGTGCTAGCCAATCGTGCGCTGGAAATTTTAGGTGATGAGAAAGGAAATTACAAGCGCGTTAGTCCCAACGACCACGTTAATTATGGTCAGTCTACTAACGATGTGATTCCGACAGCGATTCGCATTGGTGCTTTATTAGCCTTGGAACATTCGCTTTACCCTGCTTTATCCGATGCCGTTACCGCCTTAGATAACAAGGCCGATGAATTCCAGGATATTGTGAAATCTGGCAGAACTCACATGCAAGATGCTGTGCCAGTGCGGTTAGGGGAAAGCTTCCGGGCTTGGGCACAAATCCTCTCAGACCATATTAATCGGATTGAAAGAGCATCGGAGGATTTGATGGTGCTGGGTTTAGGAGGAAGTGCAGCCGGAACGGGTTTAAACACTCATCCTCAGTATCGGCACCGTGTTGCCCAAATTCTCTCTGAACTAATTGATAAACCCCTGCAAACCGCTGTGCACCTGATGGCAGCGATGCAGAGTATGGCTCCCTTTGTCAGTGTTTCTGGTAGTTTACGCAACTTGGCACAAGATTGCGTCAAAATTTCCCATGACCTGCGGCTGATGGATTCGGGGCCAAAAACAGGTTTGAAGGAAATTCAGCTGCCGCCAGTCCAGCCCGGTTCATCTATTATGCCGGGTAAGTATAATCCGGTCATGGCAGAAATGACCTCAATGGTGTGCTTTCAGGTGATGGGTTACGACAGTGCGATCGCACTGGCGGCTCAAGCTGGACAATTAGAACTCAATGTGATGATGCCACTAATTGCCTATAACTTGATTCATAGCATTGAAATTTTGGGGAACACCCTTTCCGCCTTGACAAAGCGCGGTATTGAAGGAATCCAGGCCAATCGCGATCGCTGCCGAGACTATGCAGAAGGTAGCCTTGCCTTAGTTACTGCCCTCAATCCCCATATCGGTTATCTCAACGCTGCCGCCGTTGCTAAAGAATCTTTAGAGACGGGCAAATCTCTGCGGCAGATTGTTTTGGAGCGAGAATTGATGAATCCTGACGACTTAGCCAAAGTTTTAAATTTAGAGGAAATGAGCGCTCTACCACCAACTGAACACTAAATCATTAGCAAGCGAATAATTGAGTGCCTGAAACTGTTTGCTGCCTTAGATTGCTCTGTAAAACTAGATGACGAACAGCTTAGAAGTCTCTAAGTTATACCACAAGGATTTGTACCTCCTTTTTTTGCCTTTTGCCTTTTCCTCAGGGCAGAATCTCCTTTCCTAAAGCTTTGTAGCTTTCCCAAGCCGTTTGCGATCGCGCATCGGGATAATCTTTTACCAACACCCCCTTCATGGGGGCTCGTTCAAAGGCAACGAGCCGGGGGATTTCGGCTTTAAACACATTTAGACCCGACTCTTCCAGAGATTTCCTGATGTTACGCGCAACCGAACTGCGAGGAGGGATTTGGGTCAAGAGGATTTTGAAATTGGCATTCAACCCCTCTAACAGTTCCACCGTCTTGCTCAGGGCATCCATATCAAGCGCCTTAGCAGTGGTAGGGAGAATCATCAAATCACACCCTTCCGCCAAATCCTTCAATTCTTCATGAGAGGGACGGGCTTGGGTGTCAATCACAATGTATTGGTGCTGTTTGACAAATTTGGGCGCAGCGGCCTCACTAACCACCTTGAAGGGCAACTGACTTTCCCTATCCCACACCAGTGCAGACCGATTCTTATCGGCATCAATTAGGAGAGTCGGACCTTTCTTTTGGAGATAAGCGGCAATATGGATGGCGGAGGTGGTTTTCCCTACGCCTCCTTTCAAGCTGACCAATGTAACAATCATCTACAACCCTAAAGTTCGTATTAAGAGTTTAGGTGAAATGTCTACCGACTAGACTGTTGCGTAAGAAACTTTTATTTTTGGAGATGGGGGATAGAACAATGCTCAATCTGGGTCTTGTCATGAGGGAGAAGGCAGTCTGTGACTTCTAAGAGAAATGGCACTGACTTAAGCGAAAAGTGATCGTTTCTAGGAAAAACCAAGATTGGGGGGTTCCCCCCAAACCCCCCACTGGGGGACGGAGTGCCTACCTAGAGACCCCCTGCACAAGGGTTGGTTGATGAGGTAGGAGAGTTCTTAAATCAGTGCCATATGACCCATTTATTTGAACCGCTTAGCATCCGTGATGTGACGTTTCGCAACCGTATTGCCGTTTCACCCATGTGTCAATATTCCAGCGAAGATGGGTATGCCAATGATTGGCACTTGGTTCATCTCACCAGCCGTGCCGTGGGTGGTGCGGGTTTAGTGTTCACAGAAGCAGCAGCTGTGGAACCCAAGGGACGCATTAGCCCAAGCGATTTGGGAATCTGGAGTGATGGACACGCTGAGGCGTTGGCAAAAATTGTGGCAATGATTCATAACTTTGGAGCCGTTGCCGGGATTCAACTGGCTCATGCAGGCCGGAAGGCAAGCACTGCCGTACCTTGGGATAGAGGGAAACCCTTCGGTGAATCTCAGGGCGCATGGCGTCCTATTTTTGCGCCCAGTGCGATCGCATTTAGCGAAAATAGTCAGGTACCTGAAGCCTTAAGTCTTGAAGGAATTCAGCAAACTATACAAGCTTTTGTGCAAGCGGCTAAACGCTCTCTTGAAGCTGGATTCAAAGTGATTGAACTCCATGCGGCTCATGGTTACTTACTGCATGAGTTTCTCTCCCCACTTTCTAACTATCGGGAGGATGAGTATGGGGGTAGCTTTGAAAACCGTATTCGCTTACTCCAAAAGGTGGTTCAGGCCGTGCGGCAGGTTTGGCCTGAAAAGTATCCGCTGTTTGTGCGTATTTCTGCAACTGATTGGATAGATCAGGGCTGGGACATTGAACAAAGTATAGCTTTGAGCGCTCAACTTAAGTTATTGGGTGTGGACTTGATCGATTGCTCTTCAGGGGGAATTCTACCAACAGCCAAAGTACCCGTTGGCCCCGGTTATCAAACTCCGTTTGCCGAACGAATCCGGCGTGAGGCCGGGATTCAAACAGGAGCCGTTGGTTTGATTACCACCCCCGAACAAGCTGACCATATCATTCGCACGGGTCAGGCAGACATCGTATTGCTAGCACGAGCAGTATTGCGCGAACCGTACTGGCCTCATCGTGCGGCAAAGGAACTCGGACACGATAAAAACTGGCCTATTCAATATGATCGCGCTTGGGGCTAAGGAAAACGTGAGTGTGCGAAGTAGAGTACCGAGGAGCGTTGGCTTTTGTATTCCTGTACACAAAATGCCTTAACACCCAGATCAATCTATAAGGAGAGAATAATATCGTCCAAGAATGCTAACTTCTGATTGACGAAAAATTGGCAGTTGCCCCGCCTCGCCTGCGGCGGGGCTTTTATTTATAAAGGTGCAATAAATAGTTGACAAACTGGGCGGCAGTAGTGTAAAGACGTTGTTCAGTCTTTTCTGCTGCTATGCGCTGAACCCACCAGCCTTGGCAACTGTCAGGCGATCGCCACAAGTCTAAATGCTCAATCGCTGGATCGGCATAGAAACTATCTTCGCCAGTTCCCAATAAGGCTGAACTCCAGTGGGTGAAGTAATCATGGCTGACCCGATGGATGGGAAATTTCCCCTGTAAAGGTACACCCCAGCCATCAAATGCAATAAAGGCTTTTACTTGACCGCCCAACATTTCCCACCCCCAAGCCGCACCGATAGCACCCGCAACACCAGCGCTGAAGCTGATAAACACAATTGGGGTCGTTTGACTCGCATGGCGCTGCAAAAATTGCAGAATATGGAGAGTTGAGTAAGCTGGGTACTCCTGAGTAGGAAATATCAAAAGCTTTTGAGTCGAGCCAGTCGATAAATGAGCGATTTTGTTACCTTGCAATGCCGTTAAAAAATCCTGCGTTAGCTGCGGTTCATGGATGCCGGGACAAATGACAACATCACTGGGCACAGGAAGCCTGCTGCTCATGTTTTTCCGAGTAGGTTTGGTACATTCAGGGTATCAGCCTGTGCGATCGCGCAGGTTGAAGGAATTGTCTCGTTAAAGTAGTTGATGAACGCCTGGATACGATTAAGTAACTTCAGATGAATCAACGGGAGTCTATTAATTCATGACATACGATTACGATTTGTTTGTGATAGGTGCGGGGTCTGGAGGAATCGCGACGGCGAGACGGGCGGCACAATATGGGGCAAAAGTAGGGATTGCGGAATATAGTCAATTAGGGGGCACCTGTGTGAATCGCGGCTGCATTCCTAAGAAATTGATGGTTTACTCCTCTCACTTTCCTCATTTGTTTGAGGATGCACAAGGCTATGGATGGAGTCCTGTGCAAAGCACCCTCGACTGGCAAAAGATGATTACTGCCGTCAATAAGGAACTCGAACGCCTGAATGGGGTCTATCAACGAATGATTGACAACGCAGGGGTAGAGCTGATCAATGGTTATGCAAAGTTCCTCGATCCCCATACGTTAGAAATCAACGATCGCAAGATTACAGCTAATAAAATCTTGATTGCTGTTGGAGGACACCCTTATAAGCCAGATATTCCAGGGATCGAACATGCGATCATTTCCGATGACATGTTCCGGCTTCAGGAACAACCCAAACACATTGCCATTATTGGTACTGGATATATCGGCGTAGAATTTGCCTGCATCATGAATGGTTTGGGTTCTAAGGTGACTCTGCTCGATCGCAACGATTTGATTTTGCGAGGATTTGACGACGATCTCCGCGCTGGCATTCAAGAGGGAATGCAACAGCACGGGATTGAGATTCTCAACCACGCTCAAGCCGCCGCCATTGAAAAAACCTCAGAAGGTCTTAAACTGGCGATCGCAAATAGCAATGTGACAGTAACAGCAGATGTCATTCTTTCTGCCACAGGTCGCAGACCCAGTCTCCAGAATATGGGTCTAGAGAATGCTGGGGTAGAAATTGCCAAAGGGGCAGTTGCGGTCGATGAGTACAGCCGCACCAATCAGCCGCATATTTTTGCTGTGGGAGATTGCACCAACCGTGTGAATCTAACTCCGGTCGCGATTAACGAAGGTCGTGCCTTTGCCGATACGGAATTTGGGGGTCAATCTCGCCAAATGGCCTACGACAACATCCCTTCAGCCATTTTTTCCACGCCTGAAGGAGCGACGGTGGGTTTGACTGAAACCCAAGCCAGGAAAAATTGGGGTGAAGCGGTCAAGTGCTATCGCGCTAAATTTAGACCCATGTACCACACATTAAGTGGTCGGGATGAGAAGACAATGGTGAAGCTAGTCGTAGAAGAGGATACTCAAAAGGTAGTCGGTGCCCACATGATCGGCGAACATGCCGCAGAAATCATACAAGGAATTGCGATCGCCCTCAAAATGGGAGCCACGAAAAAAGACTTTGATGCCACTGTTGGTATCCATCCAACCGTTGCCGAGGAGTTCGTGACCCTACGTTAACTGAAGTAATGAAGGATGAAGGATGAAGCCTGAAGTATCAAAAACTTTTCAACCTTCAACCTTCAACTTTCAACCTTCAACCTTCAACCCTCTAAGCCACCCAACGCCACCAAGCAAAACGAATCGCAAAGCCTACCAGCATCGTACCGAACAAGCCCATCGTTGCGTATCCCCAACGGGGGTGGCGAGAAAGCAACACCCCTAGCGCCAGGGATGCTGTCACAACGCCATAGACGTATCGATTGACAGACAATACCGCGCCAGAGTTGATAATCAGCAAGATGGAGAAAAAACCGTAGACGGCAGCAACACGCGTGATCTGATGGCGCATGTACCAAAACAGATAAGCACTACCAAAGACCATAAACAACTTAGTGAATTCTTTGACAGCCCCCCACCGCCAGCGGAAAAGATTTACAACCATACTCCACCAACCCTGCCAGTTGATGCCAGAGGCGGTACCCCATGCTTTCTGCACATGGACAAACGCCAAAGGATCGCCAAAACGCACCAAACAATACAGCATGTACAACAGCAGACCTCCACTGGTCGCAAGACCTGCAAGATAAGCAATTGGAGGTCTTTTCTCCCTCCACGCTAAAAAAAGAAAGGTTGGAATCAGCACAACTCCAGTGACTCGTGTCCCTGTCGTTAGTGCACCCCATAATGCAGCTCTTGCATACTGGTGCTTTTCAAACACTCTCAATGCGGCTGTGCTGAATAACAGAAACAGCCCTTCTGAGTAGATGACTGTCCCAAATAAGGAGAAGGGACACCAGGCCATGACCGCCGTTGCCCACTTGGCTGCATTCTCTCCATGATGCTCTTCTACCCAACGGTATAGAAGAATCATTGCACCCAGAAGCGCTAAATTGTTCACAAGTAGACCGGCTATCTCAACAGAGAAACCCAGGCTCATGACCGCACGAACGACTAAAGGAAAGACGGGGAAAAAAGCAATATTGTGCATTTTTCCATCCGCTGCATAGTCATAGCCCTGAGCGATAATTTGCTTGAACCAAGCGGCATCCCAATGGGTGAAAAGCTCTAAGCTAGGTTTAGGAATAAAACCCGGAACAAAAGCTAGGGGCAATAGCTCGTGTTCAGCAGGAGTAGCCGGATAGTAAGGAGCAATCACCTGCATTGCAATGATAATCAAGAGCCGACTGAGCAGCCACATTACGAAGACAAACCGCAATTCCTGAAGTGATTGTGCTGACAGATTTCCTCCCCATTTAGGCGGTCTAATTGGTAATTTAAGCCTGGTAGACACAAGAATACTCCTGTTAGATATTAGCAGTAACGGAATGACATTCTTATAGCCAGTTAATCAGGATTTTCTTCAAGTGTAAATCTTTGTAAATTAAGAAAGTAGGGATTGATAATTAGCTCATTGATTTAAAATTAATTAAAAATGAACCGAGTCAAGAATTTGTCTTTGTATCCCTGTATTTTTTTAGGGGATATAAAGGTAACAAATTTGAACATAATTTCTGATTTTTACTGCTAGTTTAAAATTAATAAACTTGCAACTTTTGTAATCGATTGTCATCGATTTATAGGGTCAATCAATTAAGATTTTTCATAACATCTTTACAGGCTTACCTCTAATAGTATCTCTCCAGAGATTTAACTATATACTGTCAATAGGTATAGTTCTTATTTATTAAAAATATATTAAAATATCAAAATGTTCAAGAGAAGTAAAGCCTAAGCAAAATTGCTAACTCTGCAATCTTAGGGAACAGAGACGACCACTCCGACACTTTCATTGGCGAGGTTATCTACTGCACACAACGCATAGGTTCCTGGCTCTACAGCAACAGTCGTGGTAGCAGCGTCAATA
>NZ_DATNPA010000046.1:0-13704 GCF_036703385.1 Allocoleopsis sp.
TAGGAATTCCCATAATTAGATGAATTAAGCCGAACTTAATCGAATTAATCGTTATTCCTTTCCAGGTGTGGACACCCTTACGGAAAAATTTTTCTTCAACTTCCGCCCAGAAGGGGAAAGCCAAAATGAATATCATCCACATCGGAATCAGGAAAATCCATCGATAGTCAAAAGCACTTCCCTGAATTTCGCTAACTGTTTGACCGACTTGAGACGCTGTTGCCAGAGGTTGTAAGGCCAAATTGCCGGAATTGCCAAAAATTAAATTGCCCCACCCCCATCTTAGAAATTCAGGAACATGAAGGTAAACGAATATACCTAAAGTAGTTGTGATAACGACAATGCTCAATGCACGCAAATAACTGAGAAAGCCACTTTTCAAGTAAATCTTCCCGACAAAGCTTAGTTTCGAGCGATTACTCCATAATTCACAAGCAATCATGATAAAGATAGCTAGAGAAAATATTAGATGTAATCCTTTGCTGAGTAGCTCACTCCACCAGGTACTGTTGCCATAGATTGATACTAAAATCGTAGTAAGAGCAAATAGTAAAACGTATTTTAAAGGAGTATAGAAAATAATTCTAAATGATAAAAATGTGATCTTTCGTATTTTCTCCACGACTAACTTTCTTCCAAGCCTTTACTCTTTTTGCCTTAAATAGTCAATAAATGACCAACAGTCATTGTCCTAGTTGAGTGGGATTTTTAGAACTTTATCCTAACTAGCAACAGCCTTTTCAGGGTCTCGTTCCCGGCTCATGAGAGAATAACCCTCAGATAGTAGATTCACTCATGCGGTGTTGGGGCATCCTCAGCCTCACGCCATCCTAACCCATAAATCTTGGGCGTGACCTCAAAGGAGTTTTTGTAATGACCGGAGAAATTGACCCTGTTAAAGTGATGAAGCAGGAAGTTGGCAAAGCCGCTGCCGCTCTTGTACAATCAGGTACGATTGTCGGGCTAGGTACGGGTTCAACCACTGCATATGCTATAGAGTATTTGGGAAGTCGCCTCAAGTCGGGTGAACTCACAGATATCCAAGGCATCCCTACATCCTTTCAAGCAGAAGTCTTGGCGAAAAAGTACGGGATTCCTTTAACCACTCTGGATGCCGTTGATCACATTGATATTGCTATTGATGGTGCGGATGAAGTCGATCCGCAGAAGAATTTGATCAAAGGCGGCGGTGCGGCTCATACTCGTGAGAAAGTTGTTGATGCTTTGGCTGACCAATTTATCGTTGTCGTGGATGCGAATAAATTAGTTGACCGCTTGGGTTCGACTTTCCTATTGCCTGTGGAAGTCATCCCAATGGCACTTACACCTGTAATGCGTGCCATTGAAAAGCTAGGGGGAAAGCCAGAATTACGCATGGGTGTTAAAAAAGCAGGGCCCGTGATTACCGACCAAGGCAACATGGTTATTGATGTGAAATTTGACTTGATCGATAATCCGGCTGAACTAGAAAAGACCTTGAATAATATTCCAGGCGTCTTGGAAAATGGCTTATTCGTCGGCGTTGCCGATAAGGTTCTTATTGGTGAAGTCAAAGACGGTCAGCCCATTGTCCGGGAAATGTGAAATCGCTAATTGTCAGTCGATTTATTGCCATTAGCGACTAAGCGATCGCCTATTATAACTCGCAAATTTTTGTGAGGGAGTCATCTGTCATCAGTCGTTAGTCATTAGCCATACTAGTAGTGACTGATGACTAGTGACTGAAGATTAATTGATTCACAGCGAATTTTATGGCGATGCAATATCGAAGATTTGGACGTACCCAATTGCAAATGCCGATCTTCTCGTGCGGTGGCATGAGATACCAATATAGTTGGCAAGATAGGCCAATGTGGCGAATTCGTCGGTATAGTCAGCGGAATTTGGAGGCGATAGTTCGTCGGTCTCTAGAAGTCGGCATTAATCACTTTGAAACGGCTCGTGCCTATGGTACGTCTGAGTTACAGCTAGGACGAATTCTGCCGAAGTTACCCCGTGAGCAACTCATTGTCCAGACTAAAATGATGGCGGAATCCAGTCCGCAAGAATTTCGGCGTAACTTTGAGAAGTCTCTGGCTAATCTCAAGCTAGACTACGTTGACCTGCTGGGGCTGCACGGTATTAATACGCACGGCATACTTCATGATAGCGTCCGCCCTGGTGGTCATCTGGATGTGGTAAGAAAGCTACAAGAGCAAGGTAAGGTCAGATTCGTTGGCTTTTCTACTCACGGCTCAACAGATGTGATTGTTAAGGCCATTGAAACTAACCAATTTGATTACGTTAACTTGCACTGGTACTATATCAATCAAGTTAACTGGCCTGCTATAGAAGCTGCAAACCGCCACGATATGGGCGTGTTTATTATCAGTCCTTCGGATAAAGGAGGAATGCTGTACAAGCCATCTGAAAAGTTGGTGGAACTGTGTGCGCCTCTCAGTCCGATGGTGTTTAATGACTTATTTTGTCTGTCACATCCTCAAGTGCATACCTTGAGTTTAGGGGCAGACAAGCCAACGGATTTTGATGAACATCTCAATGTGTTGGAGTTGCTCGATCGCGCAGAAGAAATTTTACCATCGATTCTCGTGCGTCTGGAGCAAGAAGCGATCGCAACTCTCGGAGAAGACTGGGTCAAAACCTGGCAGATTGGCTTACCAAGCTATACAGAAACGCCAGGATTGGTGAATATTCCTGTTGTCCTGTGGCTAAGGAATCTTACTCTTGCCTACGATATGGCTGAATACGCTAAAATGCGATATAACATGCTGGATGGTGCTAGTCACTGGTTCCCTGGTAGCAGAGCAGACCGAGTCAGAGAATTAGACTTGCGATACTGTTTGCGTCATAGCCCTAACGCTGACAAAATCCCCGCCTTGCTGGAAGACGCCCATCGCATTTTAGCGGGTGAGAGAGTTAAGCGCTTATCCCAGCAATAATTTTATTAAACCCGCCAAGAAGACGGCGGTGGCTCGTCCCCGCAGATGAAAGGCGGGGCAATCGGAGGTACGAGATTGCCAAATCAACCCCCTTGCTTCTGAGTTTCAATGTAGCGCTTAACCGCTATAGCCTGGAGGTTGCACAAAGCAGACCCCACAGACTGTAGATACCAAGACTACGACCAGTACAACGATGAAGATGTTGATTGGGAGTAAGATTAAAATATGAAACGCACTGTTAGCATCCCAGTCAATCTCCCAAGTGAGCGTTTTTTACCGCTTATGAGTGAGTGTGCAAAGATATTCAATGCACACGTTGACTGGGCATTAGATAACAGAACGTACAACAAGAACAAGGCACACAAGGAACTGTATCACCTACTAAGGTTTCAGTATCCGAGTGTGCCTTCTGCTTTGGTGCAAACTATCAGGGACAACGCGCTAGAAGCTATTAAAGCGACTTCGTTTAAGCGTACTCCAAGAAAGAAGCCAACATCGGCTTTACGATACGATAAGCGAACAATGACCTTAAGAGGTCAGCAACTAACGCTTAGTTGTATTGGTAAGCGAGTCAGTTTAATCTTGGACGTTCCTGATTACTTCAAGGAAATATTTGAAACTTGGGATTTCTGTGCAGCAACGCTCACTTATTCCAAGCATTCAAAGCAATTTTGGGTCAGGCTAGTATTTGAGACGGATGACCCTCTTCAACAAGAAGAGGGTAAAGTTTTAGGAATTGACAGAGGGCTATACCACATTACCTCAACCTCTGATGGTCAATTTTTCTCTGGCTCAAATGTAAGAGCCAATCAACGACGATACTTATACAATCGCAAGAAACTCCAACAAAAAGGCACTCGAAGCGCTAAACGTCGCCTTAAAGCGATGTCGGGTAGAGAGAAGCGGTTCATGCGGGATTGCAACCACTGTATAAGTAAGAAACTGGCTGCACTTAACGGCGTGAAAACTTTCGCCTTAGAAGATTTGTCAGGCATTCGCAACCAACGTAGGAACAAGAAAGTCAACAAATGGATATCCTCTTGGAGCTTCTATCAGCTTGAGCAGTTTTTGACTTATAAAGCTGAAGCCAAGAGCAAACAGGTCGGCTACGTGGATGCCAGATATACATCTCAGAAGTGTAGCCGTTGCAAACAGCGTCACAGCACAAATCGGAGCAAGTCTAGATTTCACTGTAAAACCTGTGGATTCAAGGCTCACGCCGACATAAATGCCGCGACCAATATCAAGGATGATTATATTCTCTCTGCTACTCTAGGTGGGTCGGCAGAGCAGGGTTCAGTCAATAACCCGTATGTTTCAACCAGTTAACGCTGGTTAGTTACAAGCTGCGTGGGAAGAGTCCCCGCAGCTGTTGACTACTTGCATAGGACTTACGCAAAGCCTTTATGGGTAGTAGCGTGGCAAGGCTAAAATAGTACAATACAAATGGCTCATAAACCGCCATTTACCTGATTTGCTGCTTATATCCTAATGCAACATTTAAGGCTTGCCACGCTACTACACAAACCCTATTGCAACTACTGCAAGATAGTCAGTTGAGGAACTTGCACTCAACATTTCGATCATGTGGATTCCCGATTAATGGCTTGTAAAGCGGTTTCAAGTTGTGCAATCAGTTCAGCAGCCGTGAGATTACCCAATTTAGGTATTTGAGTTCCAGGAGGTAATTGTTTGAGTAGATTAAGAGCCGCTTGCTGCATTTTCACATTGCTTTTTTCCAGAGCGCTGACGAGGTCGCCTTGATTCAATTCCCATAAGGAATTTTTTGTAGGGAGATAATTTGCCTCACTGTGTAGAGGCCGCCTAGCGGTATCAATCCCATCCCCATCTATACGTTGATAGACTACTGATTCTGGAAAAACGTTGGCTTGAAACTGGTTTAAATTTTGACCGTATAGTTCAGCATGGCCTGTAATGAGATATCCTAAGGGCTGAAGAGCCTTATAGAATTGATTTAAAACTTTTTCTATAGCTGATGATTCAAAATAAATGAAAACGTTTCGACAAAGAATTAAATCAAATTCCCTTAGCTCAAGATTTGATTGATTAGATAAGTTTTCCAGTAAATTTAAGTTTTGAAATTTCACCATCTGCATAATGGAGGGATTGAGGTGATAGTGATTGTTCGTCACTCGAAAATATCTCTTGATTATGTCTACATCAACTCGTCTGAATGACCAAGGTCTGTAAATCCCTGTTTGCGCTTTTTGCAGCGCTTCTTGATTAATGTCTATTCCCAAAATCGTTAAATTCCATTGCTCTAGTTCTGGCAGGAGTTCCTTGAGGAGGATGGCTAGAGAGTAGGGTTCTTCTCCAGAGGAGCATCCCGCGCTGCAAATTCGGAGTGTTTTGTTATTTTGTTTGCGTTGAATTAGTTCTGGCAGAATGCGATCGCGCAGGAGGGCAAACTGGTCTGTGTCTCGAAAGAAGAAGCTTTCAACATTGGTAATTAGAATCATTAAGCTCTTCCACTCTTTATAACTATTAGGAGTAGAAGAATTTAATAATTGATAGTAATTTGCTGGGCTATCTAATTTAACAGCTTTCATTCTGAGGAGAATTTTTTCACTTAAAGCTGTTTGTTCTCGCTCTCTTATCTCTATTCCACTATGTTTGGCAATTAACCGAACAAAAGCTGATAGTAATTCTTCATTTAAAGATAGTGAATTTAGCACATCAATCTCCTGTTAATCCTCTAATTCAGAGGAGGTTGCTGAATATAAATTATTCTTTATAGAGGTAATTGCTGATAATGCTTTCTAAATGGGTTTAGCAATTTAACTAATGTTAGAACTCCCATAATGCTTCCCAGATAAAGGAGGCTGTCTTTGCAACACTTCCAACAGCTTCGGTGCGATCGCATGAATTGGTAAAACTAATTTAGCGGCTCCCAGATCAATCGCTTGCTTAGGCATTCCGAAGATGGCGGAAGTCGTTTCATCTTGGGCGATCGTTAAACCGCCAGCTTGAGCAATGCACTGCATTCCTTCTGCCCCATCCTTACCCATACCTGTCAATAATATTCCCACTGCGGCCTTACCATAGAACTTGGCTACAGACTTAAACGTGACAGTTACAGAAGGGCGATGTCCATCGAATGGCGGCGAATGAGAACAAATAAATTGACCTCGCTGATTTAATTCTAAATGATGCTGTTCTGGAGGAAAATAAATGATTCCTGATTTTGGTATATCTCCAGGTTTAGCAATTTGAATCGGTAATTGACAACGGCTTGCTAACCAGTCAATAAATCCCTGCAAGAAACCAAAACAAATATGTTGCACACAAATCACAGGTACAGGAAAATTTGATGGAAGTTGAGCGAATAGTTCGTTTATAGCTTGGGGGCCACCCGTAGAAGCACCAATAGCTATAATTTCTGGTTTCAAGTAGGATGTAGAAGAGAAAGTCTCTAAGCTTTTTACTTGGGAATTAAACTTCCGCTTCTTCTTAAATACTTTGACTCCAGATAGGATTTGAATTTTATTAATTAACTCTTGATTAAGTAACTTATCTTCCATCGTTAGCCCTACAGAAGGCTTGGGAAAAATATCCAATGCTCCTGCTTCTAGCAGCTGAAACACATGAGAACTATCCTCTTCATGTACCCAAGAACTAATCACCAAAATTGGTCGAGGATAGAGTGTCATCACTTCAGAGGTAAACTCTAATCCATCCATCTGGGGCATATGAAGGTCTGTGCAAATAACATCTGGCTGAACATGGGGAATCACTTCTAAAGCTTCTAAACCAGTACGAGCTTCTCCTACCACTTCAATCTGTGGTGATGAATTAAGGATTTTTCTTAGAATTAATAGAGTAATTTTTGAATCTTCAACTAATAAAACTCGGATTTTTTTAGTCATTATTGATTATTATTTTCTTATTAAGTATTGGATTCAATTTTAAGATAATTTAAAATTCATCAGTAAAAATCAAAGCAGCCTGCCTAAGGTTTCTAGGAGTACCCCCTGATTAAATTTACCCTTTATAACATAAGCACTTGCCCCTGCATCAGTTCCCCTCTTTCGATCTTCATCTGAATCAAGGGTGGTTACCAAAATAATCGGTAAATTCTTATATTCTTGATGTTGCCGAATTTTTGCGGTGAGCGAAAGTCCATCTAAATTCGGCATCTCTACGTCAGATATCACTGCATCGAAATCATGCTCTTTGAGTTGGTGGTAACCATCTAATCCATCAACAGCTGTTACAACTTCATAACCTGCTTTTTCTAAGAGTCTTTGTTCTTGAGTGCGAACGTAGATGGAGTCTTCAACCAAGAGAATGATAGGTTTTGTTTTAAGAGTTTTTCTCGGTTGGATGAAGACAAGCGATGCAGTTTGCATTTGCAATGATTTGAGTAAATCCGGAGGATTAAGAATCATGCAAACTTCCCCTGAAGGGAGAATAGTTGCGCCACTGACGTTACGCACCCGCTTCAATAACTGACTCTGAGGTTTGAGTACTACCTCTTGAGTATCCAAAAGGCGATCGCAAAAAAATCCGGCCTGTTCTTCTCCGACTTTGACTAGGATACAAGTACGCAGATCGCTCGTTTGTTGTTCAACCTTGGCAATGGACGCGTAAGCTGGTGAATTGGAAAGTTGTAGCACATCTGCTAAATCTGCTACTGGAATAGTTTGGTTCTCCCAAGTAATGCTAGCTCGACCTTCAAAAGTAGAAATCTCGTCTTGAGAAACCAATAAACTTGCTGGTACATACTCCATCGGTAGAGCATGGATAATACCTTGTACTTGTACCAGTAATGCATCGATAGTTGCTAGAGATGTGCCTAGCTGTAGGCGAAAGGTGCATCCTTGACCGAGGGTTGATTCGATTTGTATAGTCCCTTTCAACCGTTCGACATGGGTGCGTACTACATCCAAACCAATCCCTCTACCCGAAATTTCTGTAATAAATGTCCGGGTTGAGAAACCAGGCGAAAAAATGAGGGAGTAGATTTGATTGGGGGTCATAGTTTCTAGATCTTCTTGTTGGTAGAGCTTGCGCTTGATGGCGGTTTTTTGAATTCTTTCGATGTCTAATCCTCGTCCATCATCGGCTATTTCAATAACAATATTGTTAGCTTTTCGGTAACCCCTTAACCAAATCGTTGCAACGGGAGGTTTGCCGAGTTTTTCTCGTTCGGCGGGAGTCTCGATACCGTGATCGATCGCATTGCGTATTATGTGCATCAAAGAGTCTTTAATTTCTTCGAGAATACGTTTGTCGGCAGTGGTTTCTCCTGCTTCAATAATTAATTCCACTTCTTTCCCTTGCTGTCTGGCTAAATCCCGCACGACACGAGGAAATAACTGAAACAGTGTGGATAGCGGCAGAAGTCGTAAAGTGCGAATTTTTTCTCTTAATTCCCCAGCAATGAGGTCTAGTTTGGTGGTATTTTCTTGAGTTAACAGGGTCAGGGCATCGATCGCTTTTTCTATACTCTCTTGGTAGGGATTCGTCGCCACGGATGGGGAGCTACGACGTTGCTTTTTAGCAAACGCTTTCCATTTGTCCCATAGGCTTGCTAATTCCTCAATTTCAGCCGTAGCATGAGCGATATGGATTTTGGTAACCGTGAGTTCTTCCGCTTGTGTCATTAATGCATCGAGTTCACGAGTTGGAACGCGAATGGTGTCGATGCGGTAGGGTTCGATCGCTCCCGGAGCAGGGGTGGGTATGTCTTGAGGTGCGATCGCCTCTGGCGCTGCGCTGTGCGCGATCGCTTTGCGCTGTCCCTTCGAGGCAATCGCTTCGATTTTGGTAGAAGGAGTTTCAGGAGAGATGGGTAGAGATTCTGGAAGAGTGGGTGCAGCAACGACTTCCATCAACTGTTGGAGTACCCTAGCGGTATCAACCTCAATGCGTTGACCCGTCACAGCTTCGTGTATCAAAAGAGCGATCGCATCCAATCCTTGATACAAGCGATCGCTGACTTCAGGGGTGAAAATGATCTGTTGACGTTTGATGCCTAACAGAATTTCTTCAACCTCATGAGTCAAGCTTTCCACCGATTCAAGGTCTGCACTTCTAGAGTCACCTTTGAGACTGTGAGCCTCCCGCAGCAATTCTTCTAAAATCGTTTCGTTATTCGGGTGCTTTTCTAAATGCAGCAACCCAGCTTCTAGTTTCTGTAAACGTTCTTCACTGGTAACCTTATAAAGGTCTCGAAGTTGTTCGTCTTCGATAAAGGCGGGTGGAATTTGAGGAGAATTACCCTTTAGTTCTACTCTTGAGGTAGGTGTAATGAATGGATGGGTGTGGTCAATAGATTTTGGATTTTGGATTTTGGATTTTGGATTGCCTCCGCTTTCCGAGGATGGAGCTTGACATTCGGTAAAATCCTTTGATGATTTCCCTTGAAAGAAGGGGATTGAAACCCTCTCTTTTCGGTTCTCAATTGTTGGTTGGGAGGGAAAATTTTTTGTTTCCTGTTTGTCTGCTTCAGCGTCTGGAGTCGTGTTCTGTCGGGGCTGTTGTGACTCCAGAACCACTTCCATCCAGAGCTCAAACACCTCAGCTACATCGACCCCACTGGGTTGACCGGTAACCGCTTCCTGGACTAAATGATTAATCGCGGCTAATCCTTGGTTAAGGCGAGTACTCACCTGTTGGGTTAAAACGATCTGTTGCTGTTTGATGCTTAAGAGAATGTCTTCGAGAGAACGGGCAAGGATTTCCACCGTTTCTACCCCAGCGCTTTTGGAATCTCCTGTAAGGCTGTGAGCTTCCCGTTGCAATTCTTCTAAGGTCGTTTCATCATCCGGGTACGATACTAAGTGCCGCAACCCAGTTTCCAGTTTCTGCAAACGTTCTAGGCTGGTACTGTGATACAGAGTCCGAAGTGTTTCGTCCTCTGTCAGGGTTGGTGCAGATTGCAGACCATGTTTATTGATCTCTGCGGTCTGCGCTGACGCTCGTTCGCGTTGCGTCCCGGAGGGAAGCGTCCCGAAGGGAAGACTCGCTACCATTTCGCTATCGCAGCCGCGCTTCGCTATCGCACTGGATACAGCTAGTTGTTCGCCGTTGTCAACCAATGCTGGAAGGGCAAGCTCTACCGTTTGCTCTGTTTGGCTGTCTTTAGAGACTTCTGGCTGTAGCTGTTGCGACTCCGAAATATCTACCGTCAACAGTTCCATCACTTCAGTTATGTTAACCCCACTCGTTTGAGCGGTTACGGCTTCTTGTACGAGAAGACTCATGACCGCTAATCCTTGGTAAAGGCGATCGCATAAGAGTGGAGTTAAAATGACCTGTTGGCGTATCATTTTCCCCAAAATCTTTTCAACCCAATGGGCCAGGGTTTCCACAGCTTCTGCCCCGACACCTCTAGAGTCTCCTCGGAGGCCGTGGGCTTCTCGCCGCAATTCTTTTAAGGTTGCTTCATCATCCGGGTGCGATGTTAAGTACCGCAACCCAGCTTCCAATTGCTGCAAATGTTCTTCACTGGAAATTTGATACAGATTCCGGAGTTCTTCGTCTTCTATCATCACGCTTAGTCCTGGCTCAGACTCCTGTGTAATTCCCCGGCATGACTCTCCCTGCTTCCCTTAGTTCACTCTTGTGTAAAGACGTTCCCTGACACGTCTCTACTTTTCAAACTATCCGTTTGAGCACTAAAGCTGCTTCGTTCAGTTGGTCGGTACCTGACTTGGTTTGACTGATGCCACTGGCGGTTTCTTTGGCTCCCCGGTTAATTGTCTCCATCGCTTCGATAATCTGTTGCATAGCATCGACTTGCTGCTTGAGATTGAGCGAAATTTGCTGATTGTTCAAAACGACTTTATTAACAGCATCCGCCACCCCAGTAAAGGCGTGATTGGTTTTTTGAGCCGTTTGCACGCCTGCTGCCACTGTCTTCGTTCCTTCATCAGTTACCATCACTGTGGAATTAATCGCGCTCTGAATTTCCGAAACCAGAACGCCAATCTTTTCAGCTGATTTTTCACTTTGGTCGGCTAATTTGCGAATCTCATTGGCAACCACAGCAAAGCCTTTACCATGCTCTCCAGCGCGAACCGCTTCAACCGATGAATTGAAGGCCAACATATTCGTTTTGTTAGCTAAGTCAGAAACGAGTTGGGAAATACTGCCAATTTGCTCAGCTTGCTCGCTCAGATATACAATTTGTTCTGCGATCGCTCCTACTTTCTTTTCTAAGGTAAACATGCCTTCCAGCGTTGCCTCAACTGCTTGAGTTCCTCCCTGCGCCAGTCCCAGCGCCTGTTGTGCAGCAGTAACAGCCGCTTTGGCTTGCTCTGCCGCCTGTCGGCAAGAGGCTTCTAGCTCATCCATCGTCGTAGTAGTTTCATTAACCGACGCCGCCTGCTGACTAGCGATGCGTTCCTGCTGATCGATGGTTGCTGAAATCTGGCTTGAAGAACTAGCAAGAGTATTGATCGTTCTCGTCAGTCTCGATTTAATATATTGAGAAATATTCCAAATAATGACTAGAATAACGAGGTTTGCAACGAAAAGAATAATTGCTAGATTTTTGGACGCTTGTACATTACGCTTAGCGAATGCTTCTGCTGAGGATACGGCGGCATTGGTTAAAGTCCAATAATCTTCACTTGCTTTTAAAAGACGATCTTTTCCTGGGGAGGTAGGGTTGGCTCTATAGTCTTTTACAGTAGTTTTGAGTTCAGCCCAAGATTGTTCGATTTGCGCCATTTTTGACTGAAAATCTGCGTCTTCTATCCTGACCAAGTTTAAACTGCTGTCTCCCTTCCTCAAGCCTTGAATTACTTTGTCAAGTAAAGAAACGATGTTATCTGTATTTTGCTCTAAAAGTTCTAGTTTAATTAATCGTTGAGTATTTCCTCTAATAATCCCAGCATAATTAACAATTCTCCCGTCACTCGTCATACCATCAATTTGATGGTAGATAGTCACGAGATTAAAAATTGCGAATCCAAGTAGTACAAATACTGTTATCCGTAATTGATTAATGATACGAAATTGATTCATGAGTTTATCCATTCCCAATCTATCTCCTCATTACGTGCAAAATATAGACAGCTCATTTCAGAGTGAATTCTTGACTAATTCTTCAGTAGACGCAATCTTGTAGGGACGAACGACCATTCGTCCCTAGGCCAAAATATTTACCAAAACAAGATACACCCTAGAGTTTTTCTCATCTTTTAGGAAGACAGAGAAAAGCAATCGGGACTTCTGAAAATTGATGAATTTAAATTAGAAAAAATAGAAAACCCTGGTTTATCTAACTCGTAGGACAGCTGAATCAAGCGAATCACAGTTATCAGCTTATGGCTTGCATCCTGCTAGATTTTTTAGTATGCCATACTGGTGTATGACACCCGTCATACATAAATGTTATTTCAAGCGGCTGATATCAGCAACAAATTCAAAGAACTTTCATCGACAAGGTAGATTTTGTAACAAACGATACTAAAAAAATAGTTTCGCCAATGTTCAGTCATGATTAGGCGTCAATTAAACAGGGAGCAACTCCATAGGAATAATAGGCATCACTTTTAAGATTTCAGGGGCTGCATCAGTGTAATTTCCTATCTCTAGAAAATACTCCTGGAATTGGTAACAAATGATACTAACAAGGCTGACTCAAGAATTAGACAACCTAAGTCAATCCAATGACGGAGAGCTAGTCCTCAGCAATGCTCCAATTGTTTGGAATCTC
Source organism: Allocoleopsis sp. (assembly GCF_036703385.1). Taxonomy (NCBI): domain Bacteria; kingdom Bacillati; phylum Cyanobacteriota; class Cyanophyceae; order Coleofasciculales; family Coleofasciculaceae; genus Allocoleopsis; species Allocoleopsis sp. The sequence continues at coordinate 12,631 of NZ_DATNPA010000046.1, forward strand.
CACCTTGTCCGAGGTAAATTACTCTACGCCCTAGATGAGTTTCATCCCGTAAGACGCTGGAGCAGAGCTTTAAAACAACATTGCCCCAACTGGAATTGGACTGTTGAGTCTTCTCAGTTGACGGACAATCAGTCTTGGCAATGTCAGCTCCTCACGCAAGGATTTGTCCAAAAGCAACTGAGCTTAATCCAAGCCAAGTTAGTGATTCGCACTCTTGTCCAAGAATGTTTGTTTGAACTCGGTAGCTACACAGAATTGAATAGTGATTGGAAACCCAACCCAAAAACTATATCGGTTTTTTACCAGACTGTAGCCTTATCCAATAAAGAAATCCAGAGTGTTCTCAATAACGCAGTACAGATGCAGCAAAAATGGCAGGCTGCTGGTTTAGCTCCCTTTAGACCAACCCTCGCACCAACCTTACGGCAGGAGGCAAATTCTCTAACGCTCCCAATTTCAGAGCAGTATCTCAACGGTCAATTCACCTTATGGGATATTGCCTTGCAGTTACAACAATCGGTGACGGAGGTAACGTGTTCCTTGATTCCTCTCCTTGAGAAGGGCATACTGCAATTCCAAGAGATTCCAGATTTACCCGTACCAACTATCAAACAGCCCGTTGCAGAAATACCTCCTCCAGTAGCAACCAAACGGATCGAATTAACGCAAAAAGAGTCTTTAATTGCTTGTATTGAAGATAGTCCAGTGCTGGCTTATACCTTAAAGAAAATCTTGACTCCAGCTGGATATCAAGTGTTGACGATTCTAGAGCCAATGCGAGGATTTTCCCAACTCATAGAACACAAACCCGATCTCATCTTGTTAGACCTACATTTGCCAAATGCTGATGGCTATAGCATCTGTAAATTTTTGCGAGAAACTCCGGTGTTTAAGAACACACCCATTATTATCTTGACCGCCAAAAATACCCAAATTGACCGATTTCGAGCCAAGCAAGTGGGTGCAACTGAGTTTTTAGGCAAGCCTCCACAGCCTAAAGAGTTGCTGCAAATGGTTGAGAAATATCTTGTGCAGTCCAGTCACCTAGTATCAGTGAACAGTGAGCAGTGAGCA
>NZ_DATNPA010000047.1:0-17895 GCF_036703385.1 Allocoleopsis sp.
ATCCGCCAACTGATGTCAAGAGTAGTTGGGGGTTGGGGGCTGCTCCAACCATGATTTTGCATGGGTTGGGTGGAGTTTTGCTGTTCGGAGCGATCGTTGCCATGACCGTTTGGAGAGGGCTTCAGCGCTATCGCTGGCGCAGTGAGGCTCCCAGACAGGTTCAGTGGAGCTACTTGGGAGTAGGCATTGTGCTTTTAGGAATCCTATACGTACACGGGACATTAGGAGCGCAATTAGGAGCGGATTTCGGAATCCACAATACTGCTTCTGACTTGCTGCGACAGGGCAAAAACCCCGAAGTGCTGCTCAAGTAATTAGTGCAGCATGGTGGAAATAAGTGACCAGTTAACAACAGAGTCAAAAGTAGAAATTATCAGCCTTTCTGCCTTCTGCCCTTTGCCTACTCCTACGGAGAACGCTACGCGAACTGCCTTTTTGTACTAGCCAGAAGCACCAGAAGTATCGATATTACAGAAGTTTTTATGCTGACCGTTTTAGAATCTGTGCTAGTGGCTATTTTTATAGCAGTAGATATCGTCGCCAGCAAGTGGCTTGGGCAGCAGGCGTATTCCTGGATGCCCGGTCAAGGAACGGCTGAAGCAAAACATGTTGACGATTTGTTTAGCTTCCTGGTTGCAGTTGGAGCGTTCATCTTTCTGGGAATCGCTGCTGTTATTGGGTATTCAATCCTCTTCTATCGGGCACCCAAAGGAGACTTCAGTCATGGTCATCCTGCTAGAGGGGACTGGAAAATAGAGGCTCTTTGGACGGTGGTGCCGATTGGGTTGGTGCTGTGGATTGCGATCCAAAGCAACACCATTTATCAGCAATTAAACATTCAAGGTTTGACACCGATCGTTATGCATATGCCGATGGAAGAACCTGCCTATGCTGAGAGTGTTGACAATAATGGCAAACCGACCTCTAAAAACAATTCTCAACCTGTTACTCAAGAAATTGAGGTGATGTCCAAGCAGTGGTCTTGGTCGTTTCGCTATCCGGGCGGTGTCACCAGTACCGAGTTGCACCTACCAGTTAATCGGAGTGTCCTCTTGAAATTGGAGTCAGCCGACGTTATCCACGGTTTTTATGTCCCTGAATTCAGAGTCAAGCAAGATATCATTCCCAACCGCGCCATTACCTTTGCACTCACCCCCACTCGCCAGGGCAAATACCGACTGAGAGATTCCTCGTTCAGCGGTCCCTACTTGCCTCTAATGGAAGCGGATGTCTACGTTGAACCGCTTGATGCCTACAATCGCTGGCTTGCCCAAGCGGCTACCCAAAAGCCAATACCTGCACCCAATCCGGCATTTCTTGAACATACCCAACAAGCCCAGAAAGCCCTCGGCGACGGTTGGCCTGTGGTTGTGCCTGCCCAACCTCCAGTTGTGCATCATTCCAGTTGAGAAAGGACGATAATTGATGACCAATGATTCGATGGGAATTACCAACACTAGCGATTCCGACCGTTCCCACAATGAGCCTGATACGGGTTGGCGACGTTACTTCAGCTTCAGCACTGACCACAAGGTTATCGGTATCCAGTACCTGGTAACGACCTTTATTTTCTTCCTGATTGGTGGGTTGTTGGCGATGCTCATCCGCGCCGAACTGCTCACCCCTCAATTAAATCTAGTCAGTCGCCCGCTTTACGATGGCTTGTTCACCATCCACGGCACGATGATGATTTTCTTGTGGATTATCCCGGCGAATGCGGGTTTGGGTAACTACTTGATACCGCTGATGATTGGGGCAAAGGATATGGCGTTTCCGCTGCTGAATGCGATCGCCTTTTGGATTATCCCCCCCGCAGGTCTCCTACTCCTATTAAGCTTCTTGCTCCCTAGCGGTACCGCACAGGCGGGTTGGTGGTCTTACCCACCCGTCAGCCTGCAAAACCCATCCGGTCACCTCATTAATGGCGAACTCATTTGGCTGGTGAGTGTAACGCTACTGGGTATCTCTTCGATTATGGGGGGAGTCAACTTCGTCACGACAATTGTCTGGATGCGAGCACCGGGCATGACGTTTTTCCGGATGCCACTCTTCCCCTGGACGATTTTAAGCGCCCAGTTGCTCCAACTCTTTTGCCTGCCCTCCCTCACTGGTGCAGCCATCATGTTGTTTCTCGACCTAAGTCTAGGGGCAAATTTGTTCAATCCTTTTCAGGACGGTAGCCCCATCCTCTACCAACACCTATTTTGGTTCTACTCCCACCCTGCCGTTTACGTCATGGCACTCCCCGCCTTCGGCATTTTCTCAGAAATCCTGCCAGCGTTTTCCCGTAATCCTCTATATGGTTACCGGACAGTTGCGCTTGCCTCATTCGGCATCGCTATAGTCAGCGCCGTTGTCTGGGTACACCACATGTTTGCCAGCGGCACCCCTGGCTGGATGCGAATACTGTTTATGTACACCTCAATGTTTGTTGCCGTGTTTACTGGCATCAAAGTGTTTGCTTGGACTGCCACGGTTTGGAGGGGCAGACTACATCTACAAACCCCAATGCTATTTGCCTTGGGCGGGATAGTGATGTTTGTGTTTGCTGGGATTACGGGTGTGATGCTAGCGGCGGTGCCGTTTGACCTACATGTCAACAACACCCATTTTGTGGTCGGTCACTTCCACTATGTGGTCTACAACACGATTACGATGGCAATTTTCGCCGCCATTTACTACTGGTTTCCCAAAATCACGGGACGAATGTATGCCGAAGGCTGGGGCAAGATACATTTCTGGCTGACGTTTATCGGTGCCAACATCGCCTTTTTCCCGATGCACCCAGTAGGCTTGCAAGGTATGGTACGTCGGATTTCCTCCTACGATCCCCAGTACGCGGGATGGAACATCATCGCTAGTCTTGGTGCGTTCCTGCTGGGGATGTCCACGTTGCCCTTCATTGCCAACATGGTGGTTTCTTGGCTACAAGGTCCGAAAGCCTCTGATAATCCCTGGCACGCGACTGGACTAGAGTGGATGACTTCCTCACCGCCTCCGGTGGAGAACTTTGAGGAGATTCCCACCGTTACTTGGCCTCCCTATAACTACGGCAAAGCCAGCCACGCGACGGCAAATGCTGCCGCTCAGGAATAGCTGCTGTTTTATAGCAAAAGGCAGAAGGCAGAAGGCTTGTTATTAGTACATGGTCGTTTGGGTCGTTAAAGAAAGTCCTAACCTTTATACCGACAGCGATATCTTTTGAAGGAGCCAGCCATGACAAGTCCGATCCATTTGGATGAAAGTCCTATCCGTCTTGAACGGTTACGAGAGCGCTTACCACAATGGCTACAGCGATTTCTGCCGATCGGTGGCGGGCAAGCGCATGACCATCATGGCAAGGGAATGTTCGGTTTTACCGTGTTCCTGCTGTCGGAAAGCATCATCTTCGTGAGTTTTTTCGTGAGCTACATTGCTTTGCGATTGACCACTGTGCAGTGGCTACCACCAGGTATCAAGGGGCCAGAATTGTCTACTTCAGTGATTGTCCACTCGGTAGTGCTGCTTTCCAGTAGCCTTGTCATCCAATTGGCAGAACGCGCCCTCAAACGTCGCAAACTCAACAAATTTCGCTTGCTGTGGCTGCTGACATCGGTGATGGGAGCGTACTTCCTCGTTGGTGAGGTGCAAGAGTGGCTGAACCTGGATTTCGGGGTTTCCACGGGGTTAGTTGGTGGAACGTTCTACCTGCTGACGGGCTTTCATGGTTTGCATGTTCTTGCTGGCATTCTCCTACAGATGATTATGCTTGCCCGCTCCTTCATTCGGGGCAACTACAACAAGACTCACTTTGGTGTGAGTGCGACTACCCTGTTTTGGCATTTCGTTGATGGGATTTGGGTCATCCTGTTTTCGCTTCTCTACCTCTGGTAAGCCTAGAAGCCTGCTCAAGAAGAAGCTTTTTTATGAATTTACTAACTCAACCATTCCCAGCCAGTATCGCAATCTACGTCCTGACGTCTGCTGAATCAATTAAAAAAGATCCACTCATTGACTACGGCGGAGAAACCCTTGTAGATATTGGGGTTATCCTACTTGCCATTGGGTTAGTAATTACGGTCAAGATTATTAGTCCCAGAGTAGAACATGCAATTCTTCTAGCTATCTTTCTCAGTTTGGCATTAATGGGTTTCTTTTTAATTAGATAGCAAAATTGGTGTTTACACTCGGCTAAACAGTCATTTCCTAGAACAATCGACTTTGTTTTTGGAGAAGTCCTACATCTAGATTTATCATTCCTAGTTTTTACATACAGCAACAGGAGCAAAACTATTTTATGAACAGCCCAATTTATCAAACTGTAATCCTCGGTGGCGGCTTTACTGGTCTTTTTACTGCGCTACATCTAACCCATGAACACTATCCTAGAAGCGTCATCCTAATCGATAGCTCTGAGCGCTTTTGCTTTAAACCCTTACTCTACGAATATTGCACGGGTGAGATGGACGCTGAGCAGGTTGTGCCACGTTTTGAGGAACTGCTAAAAGATAGCGGTGTTATCTTCGTTCAAGATGCCGTTCAATCCATTGACCTACATCAACGGGAAGTCAAATTAACTTCGGGAACTGCCTACAACTACAGCAATTTAGTTTTAGCTTTGGGTAGCGTTACTGGATATTTCCACGTTGAGGGAGCAAAAGAAAATGCTTTGCCGTTGCGAACACAAGAAGATGCGATCGCAATTGACAAAAAATTGCGCGACTGCCTGCAAAAAGCCATTCAAATCGAAGATGTAGAACAACGCCGCCAACTGTTAACCGCAGTCGTGATTGGTGCTGGCCCTTCAGGTGTAGAAATGGCAGGCACCTTAGCCGATTTACTCCCGCATTGGTACGAGGCATTAGGAGGCAACCCTCAAGAAATTCGAGTCGCACTGCTCAATCACGGCAAGGAAATTCTCGAAGGCGATATTAACAATCATTTGCGGGAAATTGCCGAGCAGGAATTGAAAAAACGCGCTGTGCCAGTCGAGTTTATCTTTGGCGCAGAAGCGACAGCAATTCGTCCAAACCAGGTCGAATACAAGCGCGAGGACAAAACCGAGACACTGCACGCAGGTACCATAATCTGGACAACTGGGACTAACACGCATCCCTTGATTGCAGACTTACCAATTCCCAAAGACAAGCGCGACAAACACAATCGTCCGTATGTCACTCCTACTCTGCAACTCCTCGATTTTCCAGAGGTTTTTGCTGGGGGGGATTGTGCAGCGATTAAGGATAATTCTCTGCCGCCTACAGCACAGGTAGCCTATCAGCAAGGCGCTGCGATCGCGCATAATCTGAAAGCACTGGCGTTAGGACATGAGCTAAAACCAGCAGAGGTTAACCTACGCGGCACGCTTCTCAAGCTCGGCATAGATAATAGTGTGGCTAACATCTTTGACCGCTTTCAAGTCGAAGGCGACATCGGGCATCTTATCCGTCAAGCCACGTATCTAGAACTCTTGCCAACTCCAGTTCATGACTTCAAAGTTACCAGCGATTGGCTAAAAGACGAAATATTCCACCGACACATGCATTCGGGTGAAGCGATAGATACAGTAGTCAAAGTGGCAGGAGTGGTTGGTGGAGTCGTTGTAGGCGCTATAGTTGCCAAAAAATTGCTCAATATGGTCACCGATGACCAAAAAGACCAAAAATCTCGACCGAAACTCCAAAGAGGTTAACCTCTCCCCCTAGGGTGTGTTTTCTCGCCCCTTTCGATCCCCCCCAGCCTCCCTTATTAAGGGGGGAGAATTTCATCAAAGTCCCCCTTTTTAAGGGGGATTTAGGGGGATCTTCCAGGATGGAATTCAATAACGAGTAATTTGAAAACACGCCCTACCCCTGCAATGCGAGGGGAGAAAACCTTGTTAAATCAGTAAAAATTTGTATCTTTGGGAGTAGGATATCTAATGTTCCGTTATGGCTACAAGCAGGATTTTGGGGTTTGGTTGCCGGTTCAGCACTACTACTGGGAGCGGGGTTGGGCTACTTTGTGCGAATTCCCCAACGTGCCATTGCTGCAATTATGGCGTTAGGTATCATGCTGCAACAAACTGCCCTCAAATATACGGCGACAGGAATTGCTCAAGCGCTTCTCGCCACAAGTCCTTATATTTGTCCTACCGATCGCAATGGGGATGGGTGAAGCGGTTAGCCCCAGAGCATTCTTGGGGGTATTGGTAGCGCTGGGAGGAATTGGTTTATTGTTTGGCTATCGGTGACGGTTCTGCTATAACGGTAGTCAGTCTTCCAGGCTTTTCAGTTGCTATCCAAACACCGAAGAACTGCTGAGACACTTTAGAAATTGATTATGAAATTCGGTTAGTAGTTGCTTGGTGGCGGCGAGAGATTTAGAGCCCATTTAATCCCTAGACTAGCGATCTCTCTTATACAGCTCAGGACACCAAACACCAGTATTGGAATCATACTGGCAACCCGGTAAATCCAAATTGCGCCAGGATTGTTTATCAGTTTCTGTGACTTCCAGACCCAGCATACTATACGCTATAACAATACTCAAGCCTGCACTAATAAGAGCAAGCGTTAATTTCTTCAAGAGGTTAGGTTTATCAAACATTACTTAGTCAGCCTCAGTTGTATATTAAAAAGATGCACTCCCCATTCCAAGCGATTGGGTAGATTACTAGTTGTATGAGCGTGACTGTTTGTTCTAATTCTATACAACAAAATAAAATTTTTGACTAATTATTTGCCTTGCATCAGCAAACCTAAATTTCTCAGATTTTCTCCCCGGCAAGCTACTCTTTGCGTACCTGAGCTGCCTCCAGACCATCGTGACCCTACTGGAAAAGATAAGTTTTAATAAACTTATTGACAATTTAGCCTGTAAGTGATAAAAAACATTGAAGAAAACTGCAAACGGGGCTTGTCACTTGGCAAGAAATTAAGTTAAAGTAGCGCACAGCCGACAACAGTGGTTCAAGTTATCAGGTCTGGGTTGCATCTCATGTCTGCAAGTTTGCCTTATGAAATCATTGCAGAATGAGTGTTGTATAAACTTCAATCTAGTTTTTCCAAGTTTAAGTATTTGAAACAGGTGTTGATAGCTAACTCAACAGTCGGGGTAGAGAAGCATTGACGTTGGCATGAACTCAACACCTAAATCCTAGAGAAACAGTACTCAGTGGTAGGCAGAGTACTGCCCACCCAACTCATAGAAGTTCTGCGCCAGTTCTAGGGATTTTCAAATCAAAAATATCCAGCTACTTCTTGTGGGGTGGGCATCTTGCCCGCCCTAAATCAGCTTATTTAGCCTCGGAAAGCCTAGTATGACCACTGGACGCGGGAATTTTTGCTTGCTACGTGGTACTTCCGTCTCGAAAATGAACGAAATTAAACTCTTAAAAAGATGCCTAGATAGGCTTAGAAAAAGTATCAAATCTCCTGGTTTATGGGGACTTATTTTTACAATTATTCTAATATTTAATTTCTGGGCAAAGCCAGCGTTAACACAGCAACCTGTAACCATCACTGCCCTGATTAATGCTGGGGAAGTGCCTTATTGGAAAAAGTTAATCGTTGAAGACTTTGAGAAAGAAAATCCAGGTATTCACCTTGAGATTATCGAGGCACCCAACGCAACGGACTTGACAGAAAACCTCTACACGTCTGCTTTTATCCTCGGTGACTCGCCTTATGACCTAATTTACATGGATGTCATTTGGACAGGCAAATTTGCGGCGGCGGGTTGGCTTTTAGACCTGAGCGATCGCATGTCTGAAAATGGCTTGAAAGCCTTTATGGACAAAGATGTGGAGGCGGGACGTTACAAAGGGAAGCTGTACCGGATTCCCCTGCGTTCCGATGCGGGAATGCTCTATTACCGTACAGACTTGCTGGAAAAAATTGGAGCAAAGCCACCAGAAACCTTTGAGGAGTTAATCAATATTTCTCAACAATTGCAGGAGAAAAAAGCAACTCCTTGGGGTTATGTCTGGCAAGGTGCTCAATACGAAGGGTTGCCAGCCATGTTTGTGGAAATTCTAGAAGGTTTTGGCGGCTTTTGGGTTAACCCAGAAACCAACGAGGTTGGACTCGATAAATCAGAAGCCATTCAAGCCGTTGAGTTTTTACGCCGCGTTATTGACAAAGGCATCTCACCGCCCGGAGTTACAACTTACCGAGAAGAAGAAGCCCGACGCTTATTTGTGAATGGCAAATCTGCATTCTTACGCAATTGGCCTTATGTCTGGGCTTCAGCCCAAGAAGAAGATTCCGAAGTGAAGGGCAAAATTGGAATTAAACCAATGGTTCATCTTCCTAGTGCAAAAGGCGGTGCTTGCTTAGGGGGTTGGGGTATGGGCATTGCCAAGAGTTCTAAACATCCTGAAGAAGCCTGGAAAGCCATTCAGTACTTTACCAGCAAAGCAGTGCAGAAACGGTTCACTCTGGAAACGGGGAATATGTCCAGCCGACGGGAGTTATTTGCCGACCCAGAGATTATTGCTAAATATCCCCACTACCCACGGTTACAGACAATGGTGGAGAGTGCCGTATTGCGTCCACCCATTGCTCAATATGCCCAAGCCTCTGATATTTTGCAGCGCTACCTCAATGCAGCCCTAAGTAATAGAAGTCTCAGCGCAGAAAAAATGATGAAATCGGCGGCTAATCAAACACGCCGACTTCTAGGAACCACTTAAAAACCTTCAACTTCTAACTTCCAACCTTCAACCTTCAACCTTCAACTTCCAACCTTCAACCCTAATGAAAGCCGACCCCATCCAATCGCAAGAACAACGAACCGGCTGGCTGATGCTAGCACCTGCATTGCTGCTACTATTGCTGGTCTTTGCCTATCCTATTTTGCGCTCATTCTGGTTGAGTATGTTCGCCCAAAATCTAGGGACACAGTTAAAACCTGTCTTTTCAGGTTTAGACAATTACCTGCGGATGGTGGGAGATGGTCGCTTTTGGCAGAGTCTTTGGAACACGGCAATTTTTACCTGTGTATCTGTTGCCTTGGAATTACTGTTTGGGATGGCGATCGCATTAATTTTAAATCCTACCTACAAAGGACGAGCACTGGTGCGAACCGTTGCCCTCCTACCTTGGGCTTTGCCAACTGCACTGCTAGGACTGGCATGGACGTGGATTTTTAATGACCAGTTCGGCGTTTGGAACGACATCTTGATGCGTTTGGGAATTATTCAGGCTGGAGTTAACTGGTTGGGAGACCCCATGACAGCCATGATGGCTGTGATTGCTGCCGATGTGTGGAAGACTACACCCTTCATCAGTATCCTGCTGCTGGCAGGCTTGCAATCGATTTCTGAAGACCTCTATGAAGCCCATGCGATCGATGGCGCAACACCTTGGCAAAGCTTTAGCACCATTACATTACCGCTGTTGATGCCACAAATCCTGATTGTACTGCTGTTCCGTTTTGCTGGAGCTTTCGGAGTTTTCGACCTCATCCAAGTCATGACAGGAGGTGGCCCTGGGGGAGCAACTGAAGTCGTTTCACTCTATATTTACGCCACAGTCATGCGCTATCTAGATTTTGGTTATGGTGCAGCGCTCGTTGTGGTGACCTTTCTCTTCTTGGTTGCTGTGGTGCTGATTGGTAGTTTTTTCCTGAATAAATATCGCGCCAAAATTTCAGGAGTTAATTCAATCAGTGACCTGTGATACCAATTGGGTTGGAGTTTGGCACATATTCTTTTTTGCTCCCCCCTTAATAAGGGGGGCTGGGGGGGTAAAATGTGTCACTTTTATACCCAATTGGTATGAGCAGTTATCAGTGATCAGAATGAACGTCAGACTGTTTACTGTTGACACCAATTTCATTAAATAGCACTACACTCTTACCCCCCTACCCCCCCTTGTTAAGGGGGGAACAATAAAATTATTTGTAGCAATTATTTAAAAAATTGGCTCTCCAATTCTCAATTAAACGTTGTAAATGTATCGGTTATGACTGCAATTTCCAAGAATTCAACACCTAAAATCCAGGTACGGCAGATAAATATTCTCAAGCAGGTTATCTTGCCGTTGGGAATCTTACTACTTTTAGTCTTTTGTCTGGCACCCGTTCTCTGGCAATTGCTCACCTCCATCAAGGTAAACAAGGATATCTCTGCTGTTCCTAATGTCTATATTCCCAGCCACTATACCTTCAAACACTATATTGACTTATTTTTGCGTCGCCCTTTTGCGCAATATATCCTCAATAGTTTCCTTGTCTCGATTGTCTCTACATTTCTGTGTTTAGCAATTGGAACACCTGCGGCTTATGCTCTGGCACGCTTACGCCTGTCGGGGGAAAATATTATCCTAGCCGGCATTTTGTCGATTACTTTATTCCCATTCGTTTTATTCTTCCTGGGATTGTTAGAAGTTATCCAGATGCTAAAACTGGGTAACAACTATCTAGCCTTGATTATTCCCTACATCGCGATCAATTTGCCTCTAACGATTTCCATAATGCGGAGTTTCTTTCTTCAACTGCCCGTCGAGTTAGAAGATGCCGCTAAGATAGATGGTTACAACACCTGGCAAATGTTGACTCACATTTTGTTACCCATGATGGTTCCGGCACTGGTAACAACTGGAGTTTTGACCTTTATCTTCGCGTGGAATGAGTTTATTTTCGCCCTAACGTTTATTACTCGCGAATCGATGAAAACGATTCCCGTGGCTACTGCTCAGTTAGGCACAACATCAGTATTTGAACTTCCCTATGGTGCGATCGCAGCAGCTACGGTTTTGGGTACCTTACCTTTAGTGTTGCTGGTGCTGTTCTTCCAGCGCCGGATTGTGCAGGGACTCACAGCAGGAGCGATTAAGGGTTGAAGGTTGTTATTAACGCTTGAGGGCGAGGGTTAGTCCATCGGCAATCGGGACAAGGCTCAGTGTCACCCGTTGATCGTGGTATAACTTCTCGTTGAAAGCGCGGATTGAGTTAGTTTGGTTGTCTTGTACCTGGGAGTCAGCTACTTTTCCCGACCACAGTACATTATCAATCGCAATGAGACCACCAGGGCGAATCAATTGGAGCGATCGCTCATAATATTTCTCATAATTCGCCTTATCCGCATCAATGAACGCGAAATCAAAGGTTTCGTCCTGTCCGGCAGCCAAGAGTTTGTCGAGGGTTTCTAGTGCGGGTGCTAGTCGTAAATCAATCTTATTCGCTACCCCAGCAGCGTCCCAGTAGCGGCGAGCAATGGCAGTATATTCCTCACTCACATCACACGCGACAATTTCCCCCTTGGGGGGTAGTGCCAGCGCCACGCAAAGAGAGCTGTAGCCAGTAAACACACCAATGTCTAATGTTTTTGTAGCACCCAGCAACTGAACCAGCAGCGCCATAAATTGACCTTGCTCCGGCGAAATCTGCATCATCGCCATCGGAAGATGAGCTGTTTCGTCCCGTAGTTGCTGGAGAATATTGGGCTCTCGCAGGGAAACGGATAATAGGTAATCGTAGACTGGATTATCCAGGCCAAGCGTCTTTTTTGTCATGATGGGTGAGGAAAATTGAGATAACTAGTACAAGAAGGCAGGAGGCAGAAGGAAAGAAAGTTTGTACAGTAAACTTTTTAACCTTTTTCAACTGGATAGTTATTTCCGCCATGCTGCACTAGTGCTTATCTTATCGTTGGAAGTCCTATGCATAGAGCCGCAAGATTAATCGTAACCGTAGTTTTAATAGGGATTTGCCTGATGGGGCTAACGGCTTGTGGGGGCAGTACGCCACCGCTGGGACTGGCACCGAATAAGCAGCTGGTGCAAAAAGCGATCGCTCTCCAAATCAATCAAGCTCAACAACGGCTCACTCAACGGTTGCAATCTACTCCCCCAAACGTTGAAATCACTCAGGTAAAACTTAAGCAACTAGAACCTCTGTTCTTTGACAATTTAGCTACTTTTCACATATTGGGGACTTACCGTCTTAAAGTTAAGTTGCCTTCTCAACAATTCACTCAACAACAACGTCCCTTTGATGTCTACCTACAACGACAGCCAGAAGGTAAAACTTGGCGTCTACTCGTCCCGGAACAGCTTAGCAACGGTTCCCCAGTGAGTTGGCACACCCATTTGATTCGATGAATCCTGGAACGCCTCCTAAATCCCCCAATTCTGAGAACATTGAGATTCTTCCCCAAAGTTTGAGAGTTAGGGTGTGTTTTCAAAGTGTCCAGTTACAGTTAGATCCCCCTAAATCCCCCTTAAAAAGGGGGACTTTGAGTGGATTCTCCCCCCAATTCATCGGGGGGCTGGAGGGATCTCCGGGGCAAGAATCGACTTTTGGCAGAGGTCTACTATCCTGAAGAGAAGCTGTAACCAATCTCAATACCTCATTCCTTGTAGAGGTTGCTATGTCACTCAGCCGTTTGCCTGAGCCATCCCTTGCTCTTGAGCCAGTGCTTGACTGTCTTGAAGCGATCGCTCTTAGTATTTCTCAAACCCAATCAATCGATGACATCCTGAACACAGCCGTTCGGGAAGCACACAAAATCCTTCAGACTGACCGGGTACTCATTTGTCGCTTCCAGCCTGACGGAAGTGGCGTTGTGATCAATGAGTCCGTCAGTTCTAGCTGGATGCCTGTACTGAACCAAACCATTGATGAAAACAGCTTCACCAGTAATAAGGTTGAGGCATTGAGGCCGGATTCCTTCAGTGCTATTGCAGACATTTATGCCAGTGACATCCAGCCAGATTACTTGGAATTATTAGCTCAGTTTCAAGTGCGGGCTAATTTGGTTGTTCCCATCGTAGAGAATACTCCAACCCAAAAGCCATTGTGGGGATTGTTGATTGCTCATCACTGCTCTGAACCTCGGCAGTGGCAGCCCTTAGAAGTGAAATTGCTTCAACAAATAGCGATGCAGATTGCGATTGCAATTGGGCAAACTAAAGCGTTTGAGCAGTTCCAAACCGAGCTAGCACAGCGGCAAGAGGCAGAACAAGAACTGAGGAGACAACAGGAGTTTCTGCATCATGTCATTGATATCAGCCCGAACTTGATTTGTGTCAAAGACTGGGAAGGGAAGTTTAAGCTGGTCAATCAATCCCTTGCGAATATTTATGAAACAACGGTTGAAGACCTAGTCGGTAAGACAGATGCAGACTTCAACTCCCACGTTGCAGAAGTCGAACACTATCTTCAGGATGATCGGGAAGTGATGAGTTTGTTGCAACCCAAGTTTATTCCTGAAGAAATCCTCACTTCCCCAAGTGGAGCAGTCCATTATTTACAGACGATCAAGAAGCCACTGTTATCACCCACGGGTAGGGCACGTTATGTGCTTGCCACAGCAATAGACATCACGGTTCGTAAACGCACAGAACAGGAACGCGATCGCGAAGCAGCTGAAAAACATCGCCTTTTTGAACAAATTGAACGGCAAAACCAAACCTTGGAAGCCAAAGTACAGGAGCGCACGGCACAACTGAGCCTCGCTAATGAGCAGCTAAAGCAGGAAGTCGCTGAACGCACACAGGTACAAGAAGCACTGCAAGAGAGTGAACAGAAGTTCCGTCAATTGGCAGAAAACATCCAGAGCGTTTTCTGGATGAGTAATTTGACCATGAGTCAAATCGATTACATCAGTCCTGCCTATGAGAAAATTTGGGGTCGCTCCTGTGCAGAATTATACGCTTTACCAAAATCTTGGTTGGATGCGGTCCATCCAGAAGACCGCGATCGCGTGATAGCGATGCTGACAAGAATTCGTGAAGATGACTATGAACAAGAGTATCGGATTATTCGACCAGACGGCGAGATTCGTTGGATTCGCGATCGCTCTTTTCCGATCCGGGATGAAGCAGGACACGTTTATCGTGTAGTGGGAATTGCCGAAGATATTAGCGATGCCTACCAACAAGCTGAGCAACGCAAGCGGGCCGAGGAGGCACTCCAAGAATCGAACGAACGAATTTTTAACATTCTAGAAAGTATTACGAGTGCCTTCTTTGCCCTAAACCAGGACGGGCAATTTACCTACCTGAACTGTCGAGCTGAGCAATTTCTACAAGAAACGCGAGAAGAACTCCTCGGAAAAAATATCTGGGATGAGTTTCCCCAACTCGTGGATTCTAGATTTTACAAAGAGTACCACAAGGCGATATCAGCTCGGGTTACTATTACCTTTGAAGACTTTTATGAACCCCTCAATACCTGGTTTGAAATTCATGCCTATCCGGGGCACGATGGTCTAGGCGTTTATTTTCGCAATATCAATAAGCGCAAACGAGCCGAGAAGGCGTTGCGGGAAAGTGAGGCTCGGTTTAGGCGATTGTTTGATTCCAATGTTGTTGGGATTATTTTTGCTGATTTTCGGGGCGCAATTACAGAGGCCAATGATCTGTTTCTTCAGATGGTGGGCTACACACGGGAAGATTTGTTGCAGGGGAAGGTGCGTTGGGATGAAATGACGCCGCCAGAGTATCGCTACTTAGATACCCTGGCAATGGAGCAATCCAAGGAATCGGGAGTTGGTACCCCTTGGGAGAAGGAATTCATTCGCCAAGATGGAAGCCGAGTTCCTGTTCTGATTGGCGGTGCTCTTTTGGATGGGGTTGACGATCAAGCTGTTGCTTTTGTCCTAGACATTAGCGATCGCAAGCGGGTAGAGGAGGACTTAAGGAAAAGTGAAGAACGTTGGCAATTAGTCCTCAAGGGCAACAATGATGGAATTTGGGACTTAAACCTGAAAACCAATCAAGTCTTCCGATCCACCCGTTACAAGGAAATGCTGGGTTATCAAGAGCATGAACTTGGGGACAATAATGATGATTGGAAAACACGCATCCATCCCGATGATTTTGAACGGGTGATGCAAATTAACCAAGATTACCTTGAGCGGAAAATACCGCATTACGCTGTAGAGTATCGCCAGCGCTGCAAAAACGGCAACTACAAATGGGTCTTCGGGCGAGCACAAGCGGTCTGGGATGCAGCGGGTTCCCCAGTACGCATGGTAGGCTCAACCACAGACATTAGCGATCGTAAGCAGGCAGAAGAGGCATTGCGCGAAAGTGAACAGCAGTTCCGCCAAATCTTCCAAGAAGCTCCCATTGGCATATCTGTCGCAGACTTTCAGACTCATCGATTCCTGAAAGCGAACCCAGCTTGGTGTCAGCTACTAGGATACTCTGCCTCGGAACTCCTATCTCTCACATTTGACGAGATTAGCCATCCCGATGATTTGCCCGAAGATTTGCACAAGGTCAAGCAGATCGAGCAAGGAAAAATCGACAGCTTCCGTATGGAGAAGCGCTATCGCCAGAAGAACGGCGAGTTCATGTGGGCGAATCTCACCGTCACGGTTCTGCCCAGCCAAGAGGGTAAACCCAAATTAAACCTAGCGATGATTGAGGATATCACCGAGCGTAGACAGTTACAAACCGACTTGCTGCATAGCGAAGAGCGCTTCCGCACTTCTGTGGAAAATATGCTTGACTGCTTTGGCATCTATTCAGCCATTCGAGACCACAGGGGTCAGATTGTAGACTTTTTAATCGAGTACGTTAATCCGGCAACCTGTACGTTCAACCGCACCTCTAAAGAGGATCACATCGGTAAACGCTTGTGTGAACTCCTGCCTAGCCATCGAGAAACAGGGCTATTTGATGAGTACTGTCAGCTTGTAGAAACGGGTCAACCCCTAGTTAAAGAATCTCTCCTGTTTGAAGATACTATCAACGGTCAGCCGATCAGTGGAGCTTTCGATCTTCGTGCGGTCAAACTCGGAGATGGAATGGCAGTGGCTTGGCGTGACATCACGGAACGCAAGCAGGCAGAAGATCAAATTAAAGCGTCTCTTCTAGAAAAAGAAACCCTCCTCAAAGAAATTCACCACCGCGTCAAAAACAACTTACAAATTATCTCCAGCCTGCTCCGGTTGCAATCAAGGCAAATTCGCGCTCAGCAGACTCTCGGACTCTTCAAAGAGAGCCAGAACCGGGTGCAGGCAATGGCCTTGATTCATGAGAAGCTTTATCAATCGTCTAACTTAGCTCAGATTGACTTTCAGGACTATATCACAAGCCTGGTTGGTAATTTATGTCGCTCTTATGACACTCGTCGCCATGATGTCACCTTTAAAATTAACGTGGAGCCCGTTTCACTAGCGATTGATACAGCAATTCCCTGTGGTTTAATTATTAATGAACTGGTCACTAACTCTCTCAAGTACGCCTTTCCTGAAAATCAAGCAGGTGAGATTTGTATTAGCCTTCAGTTCGGGGAATCGCCCTTAAATGCACCGCTAGACAGAGAAAATTTTATCTTAACTATCCGTGATAATGGCATTGGCTTACCACAAGACTTCGACTTTCGCAACACCAGCTCCCTTGGTTTACAGCTCATGTGTAGATTGGCTAAGCAGATAGGGGGTAGCCTGCAACACAACCGCAGCCAGGGAACTGAATTTAAAATCGTATTTACCAAACCTATCTCTAACTGACGCCCGCTCCCTGGAACAACTTCAGCCTGCTCGATACCTGTTATCCCTAGAATTCACGACCCAAGATATACTTGATATTTGCGCACTCTTGTGGTGTGTGGCTGGTCAATCAACCCACGCCTAAGATCAGAGCTTCAGTGAAGAACCTTTTTTGAAGTACTCTTTCCTGAACGGCTGGCTAAATAGGCTTCTACAGTAATGGGTCACTCGATTTTGGATTTGAGATTTTGGATTGACCCTATGTCTAATTTCATCTTTAATCCTGTAACTAATCACCAAGAATTCAACTCATGTGATTTGGCAGATAAACATAAAAACGGTAGAAGTGGTCTTTTGTCAATGATGTCTAAAGCCAAGCTCCTGGTAGTTGAAGACGAAGAGATTGTTGCCTTCGACATAGAAAATACCCTTAAAGACTTGGGTTACGAAGTACCGTCTGTTGTTTCCTCCAAAGAAGAAGCTCTCGCCGCCACTGCTGAAATACAGCCGGATTTAGTCTTGATGGATATCAGGCTGAAAGGGAGCTGGGATGGGATTGAAGCGGCTCAAGAAATTCGCGATCGCTTTAATATCCCTGTAATATATCTAACAGCCTATGCCGATACTAGTACACTGCAACAAGCCAAGAGCACTGAACCCTTTGGGTACATACTCAAGCCGTTTGAAGAGAGAGAATTACAGACAGCCATTGAAATGGCTCTTAGCCGTTATCAATCTGAAGCAAGAATGCGTCAGGCATTAGAAAAAGAAAAGGAACTCAACGAACTGAAATCCCAATTTATTGCTATTGTCTCTCATGAATTCCGCACACCCTTAGCAACGATCAACTCTTCAACCGAACTCTTGCAACGTTATTGCCGGGATTCGATGGATGAGAAAAAAAGCAAACATTTTCGGCAGATTAAAATATCAGTCGCTGAAATGACTCAATTACTGGATGATGTGTTAGTCATTGGTAAAGCCGAAGCAGGCAAACTGGAATTTACGCCAGCACCCTTGAATTTGCTGGAGTTTTGTCGTCACCTCATAGAAGAGCTACAGCTGAATGCCGGTAAGCAGCATATCATTTCCTTGTCCAGTCAAGGAGAATGTACCGATGTCCGCATGGATGAGAATCTGCTGCGACGAATTCTAACCAATCTGATCTCGAATGCGATTAAGTACTCTCCTGACGGAGGAGAGGTAATTGTTAAACTTTCTTGCCAAGATCAGATAGCGACATTGCGTATTCAGGATCGAGGGATCGGTATTCCTATAGATGACCAAAGGCATCTGTTTACGCCATTTTATAGAGGTGTTAATGTACGCCAAATCAAAGGGACAGGGTTAGGGCTCTTGATTGTTAAACGGTGTGTAGACTTATATGGGGGTACAATTTCTGTAGAAAGCAAAGTTGGTTTGGGAACAACATTTACCGTCACGCTGCCACTTGTATCAAACAGTGAACAGTGAACAGTGAACAGCGA
>NZ_DATNPA010000048.1:0-5757 GCF_036703385.1 Allocoleopsis sp.
GCGTCGGTGTTATCCAAGCGGAAAAAGAGCTTGCTCCGTTGGACACCCTTGTCGCTACCATAACTGCTAACACTGAGCGATCGCAAATGCTCAAAGAACGGTTTTGCCACGAGTTCCACCACTCGAACAATTGGTAGTTGACGCTCAATCAGCGTTCCACTTTCTCTCCAGTCAAGATATAGATAGCCATCGTTGGGCTGAGGTAAGGGTGCGATCGCATTCTTGAACCGATCACTGTTCACTAAAGAATTTTCGACGCCTTTGAGCGCCTGATTCATGGCCTCAATCGAAGTCGTGAAAATCTCATAATCTCCTACAGTTGTGTGGACACCCCCAACTTGTGCCTCTAATTTCATCAAACGCTTATCTTTACCGCCCACAGGAATAGCCGAGGTAACCAGCTTTGTCCAAGCCGTGATGCTCGTATCTCCTAGGGGTAAAGCACCTACACTGAGTCCTCGCTGCTTGGCAATAGCGTCTAGATGTTCAATGGATGCCTCCGCTGCCTCTGAACCTTTTTGCGCCACAAAAATCCAATCCGGATTGTCTCGATCTGGACGCGGCATCATCGAGAGGGCATATTCGTCTTGCACCCAACTAAAGATATCCTCAGGTAGTTGAATACCCCAGTTTGACTGCAAACTAGCAACAGCCTGTTCCAGCAGAGGTTTGAGAGCATCATTCATTCCCTCAGCGGATGAGAGTTGAGTCCAGAGTTGGTTCAGATTAGTTCCTGCGATCGCCAAAGCACTTTGGGCAGGAATGTACTGCAACGCTGCCACCGGCTCAGACAAGGTCGCTTCTCGGCTGCTATCACCCGATTCTGACCCCAGTAATGCCGTTTGTGCGACTAACCCTAGACGGTTCAAGGAAAGGCCCAGCGCCAGGGTTTCAGACCCCTTGAATGACTCTCGCACGGGGGCTGGCTGCTGGGAAATCCAAGCGGCTAGGGAGGGGATATTGACAAAACTCAGACCAATTCGTGGCTCAGACAACGTTTCCAGCATTTGCTGATACTCTGGGTCATCCTTTAAGCTGAGGTTGGCAGCTTGGACGTTGTTGAGTGCATCGCGCAATACCTTGGGGTGATTGGCAAATAGTACGAAGCGATCGCCCACTACCGCACTGGTTAAGGCTTCGGGGAGCGGGTTTTGATTGGAACCCTTGGTAGATGTCTCAATTTGGCTTAAGGGACGCCTGTAAATCAGGTTAACGCCCTTGTACTTTTCAAAGACTACATCGTCAACACTGGTAGCAGCCTGTTGGGAATAGAAAAGTTGCAAGAACTGCCGCGCCCGTTCTCCGTCTTTCGTCTTGACAACGAGCAAATACCCAGGTTGGGTTGCATTGGCGGGGTTGCGGTCAAAGTCTAAAGAGGTTACTGCTAGGCTGATTTCATCTCCCAGCCAGGGTTGAATATCTCGCTGATAGTTTATGTCAGTGTTGAGCAGCAGACTGTTTTCGATTTGGTTCAGTTCAGCACGCGATCGCCGTCGTGCGATCGGACGTGCTACGAGTTGCCGAAATGCCTCCAAGCGTCCTGGGTTTACCAGGAGTGATACCATTGCGGGTGCTTGTTTCGGCACAAAGATGGCAGCCGTTGGATTTGCCACCACCCCTTGTTGCAACAAATTTAGGGGGCTTTGAGAAGTTAACCAGAAAAAGCCAGCCACTGCAATTAACAGCAACCCAGTGGCTCCTGCTGCCAGGACATAAAAAAATGAGCGTAGCTTCATGTTGAATTCCGACCGCGTCCGATGGCGATTGAGGGAGCAATAGTCCCTATTCCACGCCTATTATATGTCGTGGTGGAATCCTGATTCTCGTTCTACAACCAGCCTGGACTAGGGGCATCCCACCCAGACCACTTCTTCTGCAAGAGAAGGCAAGCTAGCTTGGTTGTACCAAAACACTCAGATTCCAATAAAACCTATCTCTGCTAGCGTGCAGCTTATGCAGAGTTACCCAAGGGGTCGTTACTTAACTTAATCAATCAATAGGAAAGGCGATCGCTAATATGTGGAGAGTTTGTAGTGAGGACTTTAGCCTTCTTGTGAGCAGCGAATCAAGCACCTAATACGAAATGATTTTATTATGGGCAATTAACCGGACATGATATCACACATTAATATCAGTCCGCTCATGCATGAGAAAACCCAAAGACTCTTCTCAGTCAAGCCCTCGTTCAATTAATCTTTCTATTTTTTAGATAAGTAAAATTAAAAATTGTTATGAATGTTGCGTTTAGATTGCAGCATATTCTAAAAGAGGAGAACTTCTTCGCTGTTTCCTAGCTTTTCATCTATCTCTCATCTCCACAAGTAGTTAACTCTTTAGGCTGACACTGTTTAATTTCGATAGTAATTCCGTGGGCTCCCTCCTGTTTCAAGTCCTCAAGGTAGCCAACTTGAGCATAGTCAGCCTCCTGTCTACTAGCAAAAGGCCCAAAGTAGTAAGTACAACAGGGAAAGGCTGTAACAATTTCGACCCACCATCCCAATTCAATCCCGTCCTCTTGAGTAAAGTTTCTTAAAGTCATAGAAGCTATCCTGATTCTGATTAAAGAAATTTACAATTGCTGACACATAAGCCAACCAGCTAAAGCCTCAAGACGACAGACTATTACTAATTACTCAACCAAGCCCAGAAAAATTCCCCTTCACTTGACGAGGGTTAAGATTCGTTGAGGAAGAATATTGGGTCGGTTTTCTATGATTTGATGAAACTCTTGATGAAGTTCTAATCTCGTTGCCTCCAAAACTGGCATAGCCTGTCTGCATCGAGAGCAATACCAATAGATTTGGTTGTGGCAGATATGGCGAAGGAGGCGATCTGAGCAGCAAGGACAAGTGTTCATAGGATTTCTCGCAATCAATACTTATGACGTTACCCCCCATTAGTCAAAATTTCGGGCAACAAATCGGGTAGAAATCGGTAAGAAATTGAGATGATGAGGAATAACTTACAACGAAGTCTCAAGCTTTATTGTAATATTTGTAACTTTGCCGTCTAATTGAGTTGACTTGTGAATACTGCATCAGTCTTTAGTTAGAATTTGGGACTCTTGTCATCAAAACTTTTGGATGTAGAGTGGGTACTGCGCTTACCAAAACACGAATAAGGTGGTTCTATGGTTAGCCTGGAGTGTCCACCTGGTAGTTATTGAGAAGGCTGTAAGAGCTGAGATGAGGTGAAAAGCCCTGCCATAAAACGTTTCGATGCACTCAGCAGGCACACCTTAAGCTGTGAGTTTTTTGCACCAACTCGTGCTATGAGCCTGGAGTGAACTCAGAACCTCAGGCGGGATAAGGGATTGGGAAGGTCAGGATTTCAGCTATTTGTCGTTATCAAATATTATGAATATTTGTAAGATATCTGTATCTTGGCGATACTAGCCAGCTGAATTAGTCGTCCGGGAACGGTTGCATCATCAAATAAATCTAATTAAATCTGAATGGCACATCAATTTTTGAGTCAACCCATTGCCCAAATTAGCGTGGAACAACTGCATCAGCGGATGTGCGAATCCCCTGAGGGTCTTCAGCTGATCGATGTGCGAGAGGAGGAGGAAGTTGCGATCGCGCATTTGGAAGGCTTCGAGAATCTTCCCTTGAGTGCATTTGCCGAATGGTCAGATAAAATCCAAACTCTCTTTGACCCAGACACCGAGACACTCGTCCTCTGTCATCATGGCAGTCGCTCGGCTCAGATGTGTCAGTGGTTATTGGGGCAAGGTTTTACCCATGTCAAAAACATCGTCGGAGGGATTGATGCTTACTCGCTCATCATCGATCGCAGCATTCCTCGCTATTAGCTGCCGTTCATGGCAAACCACTGACCCTCGTTTCTTCTGTTATCTTAAAGCTAACGCCAATTGGTTGCCAATAGCAGCATCTGCATAGTTCCTAGGGATTGCAACTTGATGGCTGATTTCTCTGACTGAGAGATTTTCTCTTAGCCTGATCAACTCCAAGACAGCCTTCGTCCGGATAGAAGTCGGCAAGGCGTGTAATTCACCCTACACCCTCTCATTTATATAATCCTTGGCCTCTGTTTAAAATCTGATTAAGATCAGCTTTTGTTCAAATGTCTCAGCAAGTCAGTTTGACTAATCGACAACAACAAATTCTTTGGGCTACTATCCGTCATTACATTGCGACGGCAGAACCTGTGGGTTCCAAGGCGTTGGCGACGGAATATGACCTTAGTGTTAGCCCTGCAACTATTCGCTCCTGCATGGGCGTTTTGGAAAAAGTAGGGTTATTGTATCAACCTCATACGTCTGCGGGACGAGTTCCCTCTGACTCCGGCTACCGAATTTATGTCGATCAGCTGATCACTCCTTCTGATACTTTGGGACGTAAAGTTGAGCATTTACTCGCAGATCACTTGAATTGGGAAGAAGCCGGCTTTGAAGCATTTTTGCGAGAGGCAGCACAAATTCTCGCTACTGTTAGTGGGTATATTGCATTAATTACGCTACCTCAGAATCGAAGCACACGCTTGCGCCATTTGCAATTGGTACAGATAGAGCCGAGTCGGGTGATGTTGATTGTGGTAACGGATTCCTACGAGACACAGTCTGTCTTGATGGAACTTCCCCAACTAGCAGATGACACGACTCAGGACGAGTCGATGATTGATCGCGAGTTACAAATTTTATCCAACTTTTTGAATAGTAAGCTGCGGGAGCGATCGCTCAGTGAATTGGCAACTTTAGATTGGAGTGAGCTAGACAGAGAATTTGCTCAGTATGCTGATTTCTTGAAGAGGTTACTAGCCGACTTGACTCGCCGCGCCAGAACACCTGTTCCCACACAAATAATGATTCGCGGCATCTCAGAGGTGTTGCGTCAGCCAGAATTTTCTGAGTTGCAGCAAGTTAAGAGCTTAGTGCATTTATTGGAAGAAGAGCAGAATTTACTTTGGCCTGTCATTTTTGAGATGCCCGAGACTCTAGGATCAAAGCGTCGGGTAAAAGTTCGGATTGGCTCAGAAAATCCCTTGGAACCCATGCGTACCTGTACTCTGGTAAGCGCCACCTATAAGCAGGGTGAAGTCCCAGTGGGAAGTGTGGGAATCCTCGGCCCAACTCGGATGCTCTATGAAAATGCGATCGCACTTGTAGAAACGGCTGCTGATTATCTCACAGGTGCCTTGAGTCAACCTGCTTAAGTTGGGTCAAAAGTCAATTTATTTTGGATTCAAGGAAAGGAAATCACCGCAAAAGGGATGGACATGAAACCGAAAATTCCTGTAGTCTACAATCTAAAACTCTTTTTCAAGAGTCAAGCTAATTTACTTTGGTTTGTATCCTGCAACTATATATAGCAGTCCCTAAGATATAGCAATCGCCAAGGTGATGAGGACTCTCCCAAATAGTGAAACCTTGATTAGTTACTATTTTCCCTTCTGCCTCCTGCCCCCCGCCTTTTGCTATAGTAGTCTGCCGCAATTATCATGACTAGAAAACTTGGATTTGGGTTACTCTGGCTCAGCATTGTTATCTATGCTTTTTTCCTCGCCCCTCCCAACCAACCCGATACATTTGAACTGATTAAAAACCTGTCTACTGGTAACTGGGGTGGCATCAATCCCTTAATTATTAGTCTTTTCAATATCATGGGCATTTGGCCTATGATTTATGGCTGCTTGATGTTTATTGATGGCAGAGACCAAAAAATTCCGGCATGGCCTTTTGCCGCAGGCTCTTTTGGGGTGGGAGCGTTTGCCTTATTGCCTTACCTAGCCCTACGG